>CAZMFY010000142.1:0-6376 GCA_964565635.1 uncultured Oscillospiraceae bacterium | reverse complement strand
CCGCCTGCGAGGACGCCGGCATCCCCGACGTGAGCTACAACGGCTCCACCGTGGAAAGCTGCCCCAACACCTTCATCGTGGCCAGCCGCATTAACTGGGCTCCCTACTTCGAGTACATTCTGACCCAGAAGGCCAAGGGCGAAGCCATCGACACCGACTGGACCGGCACCATCGCCACCGGCAGCGTCGTGCTGACCGACGTGAACGAGCAGGCCGCGGCGGCCGGCACCGTGGAGAAGCTGGCCGAAGTGAAGGCTGAGCTGGAAGCGGGCACCCGCAAGGTGTTCGACACCGCCACCGAAGGCTTCATCACTGTAAACGGCGAAGCCGTGACCAGCTACATGGCGGACGTGAACAGCGATGCCGCTTTTGAGAAGGACACCGAAGCGGTGGCGGACGGATATTTCCATGAATCCGAATATCGTTCCGCGCCTTACTTCGACATGCAGATTGACGGCATCACCCTGCTGAACGCTGCTTTCTGATCGCGGACAAACTGATTTCGGACTGCCGCTTCGGGATTTCCGGGGCGGCAGTCCGTTGCTTTTCATCTTTTCATCTGTCCCGGGTGCTTCGGGATAAGGGGATCTCCATGGAAATCCCTTTATCCCGGAGAAATCCGGCCCCGGGGGACCGGGAAAACATCATGGAGGAAGACGCCTTGGAAAAGAATCTGGTGCTGCAGATGCGGGGAATCACCAAGCGGTTCGGATCCACCCTGGCCAACAACCATGTGGACCTGGATGTATACGAGGGGGAGATCCTGGCCATCCTGGGAGAGAACGGCTGCGGAAAAACCACCCTGATGAACATGCTGGCGGGGATTTATTTCCCGGACGAGGGGCATATCCTGGTGAGAAACCGGGAAGTGGTCATCGGGTCCCCGAAGGACGCCTTTAATCTGAAGATCGGGATGATTCATCAGCATTTTAAGCTGGTGGATCTGTTTACGGCGGCGCAGAATATTATCCTGGGTCTGGAGGATCAGAGCCGATACAATCTGAAGGAGGTCAACGCGAAGGTCAGCGCTATCGCGGAGAAGTACGGATTTCATCTGGATCCGAAGAAGAAAATCTATGATATGTCCGTCTCCGAAAAGCAGACGGTGGAGATCATCAAGGTGCTCTACCGGGGTGCGGACATCCTGATTCTGGACGAGCCGACGGCGGTGCTGACGCCCCAGGAGATCGACCGGCTTTTCGCCGTGCTGCGGGAGATGAAGCGGGACGGGAAATCCATCATCATCATTACCCACAAGCTGAACGAGGTGCTGGAGGTCAGCGACCGGGTGGCCATTCTCCGGAAGGGGGAACACATCGCCACGGTGAACACCGCGGAGACCAACGAGGCCCAGCTGACGGAAATGATGGTGGGCAAGAAGGTAGAGCTGACCATCGACCGCAGCGAACCGGTCAATGCAGCGCCCCGGCTGTTCGTCAAGAACCTGAACCTGTACGACGAGGAGCATGTGCAGGTGCTGAAGGACGTGAGCTTCACGGCCTACGGCGGGGAGATCCTCGGCATCGCGGGCATCGCCGGGAGCGGCCAGCGGGAGCTGCTGGAATCCATTTCCGGCCTGCAGCCCCTGGAAAGCGGAGAGATCGTGTTTCACAATCCCAAGAAGGATAAACCGGTGACCTTCTTCCACAAAAGCATGAAGCGGGTGGAGGAGCTGGGAAGGGAACACGCCTTCCATGACGGAAAGGGCCGGGAGGTTTCCTTTGAGGGCATGAGCAGGAAGCAGATCCGGAAATGGGTGGAAAGCGGAGACGTGCTGTTCAAGGAAGACGAGATCATCAATCTTCGGAACAAGAATCCGCTGGAGATCCGGGAGCTGGGGATCCGGCTTTCCTTCGTGCCGGAGGACCGGCTGGGCATGGGCCTGGTGGGCAACATGGACATTACGGACAATATGATGCTCCGCTCCTACCGAAAGGGAAAGGCGGGCTTCGTGAACCGGAAGCCTCCCCGGGAACTGGGAGAGGAGATCATCAAAAGCCTGGAGGTGTCCACCCCCAGCGTTCAGACCCCCGTGCGGCGGCTGAGCGGCGGAAACGTGCAGAAGGTGCTGGTAGGCCGGGAAATCGCCTTTACGCCCAAGGTGCTGATGGCCGCCTACCCGGTGCGGGGGCTGGACATTAACTCCAGCTATACCATCTATCGCCTGCTGACCAAACAGAAGGAGAAAGGCGTGGCCGTGATCTTCGTGGGGGAGGATCTGGACGTGCTGCTGGCCCTGTGCGACCGGATCCTGGTGATGAACGGGGGCCGGGTGACCGGCATCGTGGACGCCCGGACGGCCACCAAGGAGGAAATCGGTCTGATGATGACGCGGACGGAAAGCCGGGAAGGAGGACAGGCCCGTGGCGAAAACTGAGAACCGGAAAGGGAGAGAACCGCTGGTGCACCTGACCCGGCGGGCCGACATGCGCCCTCTGAAGGCCTGGGGGATCCGCCTGGCGGCGGTGCTGCTGGGACTCCTTGTTTGCGGCATTGTGGCGTTTCTGCTGGTGGAAAAACTGCAGCAGAACCCGGGAAGGATCGGGGAATTCTACTATACCTTTATCAAGGGCAGCTTCTCGACCCAGCGGAAGGCCTGGAAGTTTTTCAAGGATCTGGCGGTGCTGCTGTGCATCGCCCTGGCCCTTACGCCTGCCTTCCGGATGCGCTTCTGGAATACGGGGGCGGAGGGGCAGACCCTGATGGGAATCTGGGGCGCCATCGCCGTGGCCTTCTATTGGGGCGGAAAGCTTCCGGAAGGGCTGCTGCTGGTGCTGATGCTGATGGCCGCGCTGGTGTGCGGAGCTGTGTGGGGCGTGATTCCCGCCCTGTTCAAGGCAAAGTGGAATACCAACGAGACCCTGTTTACCCTGATGATGAATTACATCGCCAGCTACTGGGTGGCCTATTTCCTGGTCATCTGGGTGCCCAGCGGATCCTCCAATCTGGGCAAGCTGAAATACGGCAGGCTGCCGGCCCTGGGGCATGACTACCTGCTGATCATTCTGGTAGCGCTGATTCTGACGGGGATGCTCCACGTCTACCTGAACTATTCCAAGCACGGATACGAGATTAACGTGGTGGGTGAAAGCGTCCGCACCGCCCGGTACGTGGGGATCGGTGTGGGCAAGGTCATCATCCGCACCATGATTCTCAGCGGCGCCCTCTGCGGGCTGGCGGGCTACCTGATCGCCGCGGGCCTGGATCAGACCATCACCACCGCCAGCGTGGGCGGACAGGGATTTACGGCCATCATGGTCTGCTGGCTGGCTAAGTTCAATCCCCTGGGCATGATCCTGACCAGCGGGTTGGTGACCCTGCTGGATCACGGTGCGGCCCAGATCAGCCAGGACTTTAACGTGGCGGCGGACTTCCCGGACGTGGTGGTGGGAATTATCCTGTTCTTCGTGATCGGCAGCGAGTTCTTTATCAACTATCAGCTCCACTTCCGTGGCGCGGCGGAGAAGGGAGGCGCGGTGAAATGAATATCTGGCTGGACTTTTTCATTGACTCCCTGGCCTTCGGAGGCACGTTTATTTACGGCTCCACCGGCGAGATCCTGACGGAGAAGGCCGGACACCTGAACCTGGGAATTCCCGGGATTATGTGCATGGGGGGCGCCGGGGGCTGCCTGATGCTGAATCTGATCGGGAAAAGCAGCCTGCCGGGCTTCCTGATCGTAACGCTGGGCATCCTGGGTTCCTTCTGCGCGGCCATGCTGTGCGGGCTGATCTACGCCTTCCTGACGGTGACCCTGCGGGCCAACCAGAATGTGACAGGCCTGGCCCTGACCACCTTCGGGGCGGGGCTGATGAAGGTTCTGATGAAAAAGGTGGACCCGGTGGTCTATCTGGTGGGGCCCAAGCAGCTGTACCGGTTCCCCTTCGCGGGAAGAACCGACAGCCTGCAGCGGCTGGGGGTGCTCTTCTTCCTGGCGGTGGCGGTGGCCCTGCTGGCCAGCTGGGTCCTGTTCCGGACCCGGGTGGGACTGAACCTGCGGGCGGTGGGAGAGAGTCCCGCCACCGCGGACGCGGTAGGCATCAACGTGACCCGTTACAAGTATCTGGCCATCCTGCTGGGTAGCGGCATCGCGGGCCTGGGGGGCTTCCACTACATCATCGACTATATGGCGAGCCAGGAGGCCTATCTGAGCGTGGAGGCCTTCGGCTGGCTTTCCATCGCGCTGGTGATTTTTGCCCTGTGGCGGCCTCATATGACGATTCTGGGCTCCACGGTGTTTGGGCTGCTGTTTTCCTGCTCCAGCTACATTTCCAATATTCCGGGCGTGCAGGTGACCATGGCGGCCAAGCCCCTGATGAAGATGCTGCCCTATGTGGTGACCAGCCTGGTGCTGATCATCACCAGCATCCGCAATAAGCGGGAGAATCAGCCGCCAGCCAGCCTGGGACAGAGCTACTTCCGGGAAGAAAGATAAAGATTGCGCTTTCAGGGGGCCGGGGTGTATAATGCTCTCCGGCTCCCGCGCGTTATGCGGGAGAGAAAGGAAAACCGATTGCATGAAAGTGAAGATCAGCGCGGACTCCACCTGTGATCTGAGCCCGGAACTGGTGGAAAAATACAACGTAACCATCATTCCCCTGAGCGTGGTGATCGACGGTCAGAACTATAAGGACGGGGTGGACGTGACCCCGGAGGACATTTTCCGGGCATCGGAGCAGGGAAAAAAGATTCAGACCGCCGCGGTCAATCAGTTTGAATACAAGGAACTGTTCACGTCCCTGCTGCAGGAGAATGAAGCGGTGGTGCATTTCTGCATCAGCAAGAGCATGAGCGCCTGCTACAGCAACGCCTGCGAGGTGGCACAGAAGCTGGGAAACGTGTATGTGGTGGACAGCCGGAACCTGAGCACCGGCATCGGGCTGCTGGTGCTGGAAGCCTGCGAAATGGCCGCCATGGGGAAGAGTGCGCAGGAAATATTCAGCACCGTGCAGAGCCGAACCGACAAGGTAGACACCACCTTCACGGTGCAGGATGTGGGATATCTGTACCGGGGAGGCCGCTGCAGCGGCCTGGAGGCCCTGGGGGCCAAGATGCTGAAGATTCGGCCGGAGATCTGTCTGCGTGACGGAAAGATGATCCCGGGCAACAAATATCGGGGATCCTATGAGCATTATCTGAAGCACTATATCAGGGACAAGATGAAGGAAGCGGAGAACGACGCGGACTGGAAACGGGTTTTCGTGACCCATTCTCCCTGCGAGGAGGGAATGACGGATTTCGCGGTGGAATGCCTGAAGGAATACGGGCATTTCCGGGAAATCCTGGACACGACCTGCGGCGGAACGGTCTGCGTTCACTGCGGGCCCAACACCCTGGGCATCCTGTTCATGCGGAAATAAGAATGCGGGCACCGGGGCGGAGCGAGGCTTTCCGAAACCGCATATGAGGGAAAAAGATGCATAATCCGAAAACCATCGTCGGGCTGATCGCCCTGGGGATCCTGCTGGTGATTCTGGGGATTCTGATCGGCCAGATGATTCCCACCATCGGGGCCGTCCGGCTGGAGATGAGCCTGACCCCCACCCCGGAACCGGCATGGCCGGCGAGCGTGCTGGCGGAAACCCCGGATCCGGCCCAGCCCACGGCGGAGCCGGTGCTGCGGACCGGGATGACGGGGCAGCGCGTCAAGGATCTGCAGAGCCGGCTGTATGCCCTGGGGTATTATACCGGGGAGATTGACGGGCAGTTCGGCCCCGGGACGAAGGAGGCGGTGACCGCCTTCCAGCGCCGGAACGGCCTGGGAGCCGACGGCATTGTCGGCGCGGAAACGAAGGCGGTGCTTTTTTCCAGTGAGGCAAGGCCTTACGCGGCGGAGGAGACGGAGCCTGCCGGGAATCCCGGGGAATAAAAGGAAGACCGGCGAAACAAAGAATTCATCGGATTTTCACAATATGCCCTTCGTATCTTAACATACGGAGGGTATTCTACTGTCAACGGAAGGAACGATCGTTTCCTTCTTCATATAAATCCCTGTCCCGTCCCTGCCGGATGAAAACGTTCCGGTATGGGGCGGGACAGACTATTTTGGCGAAATGCGCAGGGCGGCGGACGGCCGTTCCGGTATACAGGAGCGGTAATTTTGGCGCTACCGGGGTCCTGTAAATCATTGAAACCGGCTGAAAGATATGGTAAGATAAGCCCATCGGAGCCGAAAAAGGCGGAAGAGGGGGAATTGCATACCATGAAAGTCGTGCTGGAACATCTGACCAAGCGCTTTGCTTCCCGAAACGAGAAGGGCAAGGAAATTATCGCGGTCAACGATTTTGATTTTGAGATTCCGGACGGGCAGCTGGTGGGCCTGCTGGGGCCCAGCGGATGCGGTAAGAGTACGACGCTGAACCTGATCAGCGGACTG
>CAZMFY010000141.1:4262-6436 GCA_964565635.1 uncultured Oscillospiraceae bacterium | reverse complement strand
CTAGGCCTATGGCCGCAAATGAAAAGCCACCGGCTAGGCCGGTGGATGTTTACTTGATCCGGGGAGGAATGAGTCCCGGGTCATGCTTGCCTGGCTGAGAAGGATGGAGTATAATATCCAGATATACAGCGAAAGCAGACATGGGAAACACGAGGAGGAGGACGCGATGTCCAGGATTGAGGAATTCCGGCAGCTGATCGCTGCCTATGAAGCGGAGACGGACGCCCTGGGGAAGCAGCGGCGGTCCATCGCAGGGCTTTTCGGGATGGGAAAGACGCCCGCGGACGACCCCTGCCACGACCGGCTGGACAAGGCGGTCGGCGAGATGTGCGCCCGGGCGGCGGAGGAGGATCCGCCGGAGGAGGCGGCCGCCCTGGCGGAGGCTGTGCTGCGGGCGGAGCATGGATTTGACGGATACGATTATGCCCGGCTGACGATGATCGCCCTGCAGCGGCACGCGCTGCTGCTGATTCCGCGGCTGGGGCCGGCGGAAAAGGCGGCGCTGGCCGAATGGTATCTGGCAATCTATCCCCGGCGGATGCGGCTGCCGGTTCAGGATCAGATCGTGAAGGCCCTGGGCGGCATGGGGCGGAAATAAAGGGGACGGCCCCGGACGGCGCTCCGGCGGACGCGGCCGGGGCAGAATGGAACAGGATGAGAGAGAAGGACAATAGAGAGAACGCCGGGAAGGCCGGAACGGGGCCGGCCCGGAAAAAGAAAACCGGACGGAGGGCTGTATCGGTCAGCCGGGTGATCGCCCTGATTTTTCTGGGAATTATCCTGCTGGGGGCGGCGCTGCTGAATCTGCCCTTCGCCTCCCGGAACGGCCGGTCCGCGGGGCCGCTTGTGTCCCTGTTTACGGCCACCTCCGCCACCTGCGTGACGGGGCTGGTGCTGACGGATACCTGGACCCAGTGGAGCGGCTTCGGGCAGATCGTGATCCTGATGATGATTCAGATCGGCGGGCTGGGGTTCATGTCCGCGGCGTCCCTGGCGTATTTCAGCCTGCGGCGGAAGGTTTCCATCCAGCAGCAGCTGGTGATGGCGGAGAGCACGGGGCTGCAGAACATGGGGGACGTGCTGACACACCAGAAGCGCCTGCTGATCCGGGCCTTCGCGGTGGAGGGCGCGGGCGCCCTGCTGCTGACGCTGCGGTTCATGGCGGAATTCCCCTTCCTGCAGGCGCTGAAGCTGGGAATCTTTCACGCGGTTTCCGCCTTCTGCAACGCGGGATTTGATATTCTGGGCTTCCGGACGCCGGGAATCAGCCTGATGGGATATCAGCGGGATCCGGTGATCTGCCTGATTATCGGCGGGCTGGTGATTCTGGGCGGGCTGGGCTTCCTGGTGTGGGACGAGGTGCTGCGGGAAAGGCGGCCCTCCCGCTGGAGCGTGTATACAAAGCTGGTGCTGATTACCTCCGGGGCGCTGCTGCTGGGGGGCATGGGCGCCTTCTGCGGGCTGGAATGGAATAATCCGAATACGCTGGGGCCCCTCTCCTTTGGGGAGAAGCTGCTGGCGGCCTTCTTTCAGTCCGTGACTCTGCGGACGGCGGGCTTCGCGGCCCTGGACCAGGGGATGCTGACCCAGGCGGGGAAGGCGGTTTCCATCTTCCTGATGATGATCGGCGGTTCCTCCGGATCCACGGCGGGCGGCCTGAAAACGGTGACCTTCGTGGTGCTGATGATGTTCCTGTGGAACCGGATGCGGGGGCGGCCCACGGTCAGCGTGTTTCAGCGGACGGTGTCGGATGACCATGTGATGAACGCCATTCAGATCTTCATGCTGATGCTGGGGCTGGCCTTCCTGAGCGCCACGGTGATCTGCGCCACCTCGCCCATGGACTTTACGGACGCCATGTATGAGGCGATGTCCGCCATCGGAACGGTGGGGCTTTCCGCGGCCGGGACGGCGCGGATGAGCCTGATGGCGAAGATTCTGATTATGCTGCTGATGTATTTCGGACGGGTGGGCGTGCTGACCATCAGCGTGGGATTCCTGAAAAGGAAGCCGGCGGGGGAGAAATATCGGTACGCGCATACGAATCTGCTGATTGGGTGAAGGTGTAAGGGGTAACAGGGGTTTGTCTTTCTGTCGATCACGGGTGCAACAGAGGGGACAGTCCCTCCGATTCACATTCGTGAAACGTAGAGGGACAGTCCCCCTGTTTCACC
>CAZMFY010000141.1:0-4162 GCA_964565635.1 uncultured Oscillospiraceae bacterium | reverse complement strand
CAGTCCCTCCGATTCACATTCGTGAAACGTAGAGGGACAGTCCCCCTGTTTCACCTGTCGAGCGCGGGTGGAACAGGTTGTTGTCTTTCTGTCGATCACGGGTGCAACAGAGGGGACAGTCCCTCCGATTCACATTCGTGAAACGTAGAGGGACAGTCCCCCTGTTTCACCGGGATTCACATTCGTGAAACGTAGAGGGACAGTCCCCCTGTTTCACCGGGATGTACGGCTTTTTTGGAGGGCTGTCCGGGGTTACGGCTGGAAGATGAGGAGGAAAAAGGATGAATTCCTATGTGGTGATTGGGCTGGGGCGCTTCGGGGAGGAGATGGCCACGAAGCTTTATGCCTGCGGCGAGGAAGTGCTGGCGGTGGACCTGGAGGAGCAGCTGGTGGATAAGATTGCCGACCGGGTGACCCGGGCAGTGGCGGCGGATGCCCGGGACCGGGACGTGCTGGACAAGCTGGGCGTGGAGCATTTTGACCGGGCGGTGGTGGCCGTGGGCAGCGATCTGGCGGCGGCGGCCCTGATCACCATGAATCTGAAGGCCCTGGGGGTGGGCTACATCATCTGCAAGGCCCACGACGATACCTACCGGGAGATTCTGGAGAAGCTGGGGGCGGACCGGGTCATCATTCCCGAATGGGAGGTGGCGGATAAGCTGGCCCTGGGCCTGACCCACTCCGGCGTCATGGAATACATCGAGCTGTCCGACGAATACGGGATTACGGAAATGATTCCCCCGGACAGCTGGATCGGAAAGACCATCCGGGCCCTGGCCATCCGGACCCGGTACGGCGCCAACGTGATCGCCGTTCGCCGGGGGGAGGAGATCACCATTCCGGTGGACGTGGAGCGGCCCCTGGAGGAAGAGGACGTGCTGGTGATCCTGGCCCGGTATGAAGACGTCGAGAAGATGAGAAAATAATGATTCCCTCCGGGACCGGGGGCCGGGAATGCGCCCGGGACGGAGGAAGATGAGAAATTAATGATTTCCTCCGGGACCGGGGGCCGGGAAATCACCCGGGACGGAGGAAAATGAGAAACTGAGGAATATTTCCCTTCGGGACCGGGGCCGGGAAAGGCCCGGGACGGAGGAAAGAGACGGAAGAAACGAGACGGACGAGAGGAGGAAACGGTCATGGAAGGATCCGCGTCCAGGCGGTTCGGGTGCCCTTCCTGCGGCGGCGGGCTGCGGTACGACATCGCTTCCGGGAAGATGATCTGCGACCGGTGCGGGTCGCTGACGGCCCTTTCGGCCCTGCCGGAGGAGCCGGCGGAGGAGACCCTGGAGGTGACGGAATTCCACTGCCCCCAGTGCGGGGCGGCGGTCTATTCCACGGACACGGAGGTCACCAGCTTCTGCAGCTTCTGCGGCAGCGACGTGGTGCTGACGGGCAAGCTGGCCCGCACCAGGCGGCCGGCGAAGATCGTGCCCTTTACGGTGACCCGGGAGGCGTGCGAGGAGGCCTACCACGGGAAGCTGAAGAAATATCTGCTGGCGCCCGGGGATCTGAAAAAGGCGGAGACCATTTCCCACTTCCGCCCGGTTTACGTGCCCTTCTGGTCCTATCAGGTGGACGCGGAGGGGCCGGCCCGGCTGGAGGGAAGGAAGAGCTATACCCGGGGAGACTACCGCTACGACGAGACCTACGATCTTTCCATGGACGCGGTGATCCGCCAGAAGGGGATTCTATACGACGCCTCCACCGTCTTTGAGGACGAGACGGCGGCCATGCTGCGCCACACGGAGCAGGAGGCGGTGCCCTTCCATCCGGCGTATCTGAGCGGCTTTTACGCCCAGGGGGCGGACGTGCCCGCGGATACCTATGAGCAGGAGGCGGCGGCCTCGGCGGTGCGGATGTTCATGGAGCGGGTGAAGGAAGAAAACGCCATGGACGCCGTGGAGATGAAGGGAGATATTCAGGATAACTTCGGTCTGCCCGACGCTCGGTTCCGGGAGGAACTGGTGATGATGCCCGTATGGCTGCTGGCCCACCGGCAGGGGGAGCGGGTGGTCTATACGGCGGTGAACGGCCAGAGCGGCGAGGTGGTCTGCGATGTGCCCGTGAGCAAGGGAAAGATGGCGGGGGTCATGCTGGCCCTGGCCGCCGGGATTTACGTGCTGCTTTCCCTTTTCACGACGCTGAAGCCGGAGCTGCTGATGGCCCTTTGCGCCATCCTCTCCGTGATCACCCAGTATCAGTTTTCCGGGGCCCAGAAGCTGCTTTATACCCGGCGGACCCGGGCCTTCGAGCCGGACTTCGCGGAGGGGAACGGCGCCTTTACCGGCCCGGCCCAGGCCCAGCTGAACATCAAGGAGGGGAAGATCGCCGACCGGGGCGGAAGCAGCGAAAAAGGCCAGAAGATTGCCGGCATCATTTTCGCCGTCGTGGCCTTCCTGGGATACGCGGTGGTGAGCAACCTTTCCCAGGTCCTGTCCACCTTCGGCAGCTCCGCCAGCCGGCGGGGCATGGCGGCGGTGGTGATGCTGGCGGCCACGGTGATCATGGCGGTGCATACGGCCCGGCGGCTGAGAAAGCCGGAGGGAGGCCCCTGGTGGCCCAGGGCCCTGTGCTTCCTGGCCTGCGGGGCGGGGCTTTTCTTCCTGACCATCGGCACGATCGAGGACATGATCTTCTATGCCTGCGCGGCGGCCATGCTGATTTCCACGGGGGTGGAGCTGATTTTGATCAACACGGCCCACAACGAATACGCCTCCCGGCCGGTGCCCTTCTTCGGGGAAAAGGAGGAGACGATATGAAAAGGATGATATGCGGGCTCGCGGGACTGGCCCTGATGATCTGCCTGCTGCTGGGGACGGCCCTGTTCCCGGCGGGGGCGGAGAGCCTTCCCACGCCCTATATTCAGGACGACGCGGAGCTGCTGACCGCGGAGGAAGAGGAAAAGCTCTACCTGGACATGCAGCCCCTGTGCGAATACGGGACGCCCATGCTCTGGACTACCACGGACGCCTCCATGAACTTTGAGACCATGGCCCGGCAGTTTTACTACCGGACCCTGGGGCAGCGGCAGAGCGGCACCCTGCTGGTGATCAACATGGGGGTGCGGCAGCTGACGATTTTCTCCGACGGGGAGATCTACCGGACGGTGACCACCGGAGAGGCGGAGACGATTACGGACAACATCTACCGGCTGGCCCGGGACGGGGACTATTACGGATGCGCCAGAAGCGCCTTCAGCCAGATTTACAGCCTGCTGCAGGGAGAGCGGATCGCCCGGCCCATGAAGATCACCAGCAACGCGCTGCTGGCCCTGGTGCTCAGCATGCTGGGGATTTATCTTTACATCAGCCACCGGTATGAAACCCGGCCCAGGGCGGGTAAGGTGAAGGGCGCGGCCCTGCCCGTGACCGCGGCGGGAGCGGCGGTCTTCGCGGCCAGCACCATGAACCGGCACGCCAAAATGACGAAGCAGCATAAGACGAACATCTCCTCCAGCTCCGGCGGGGGCGGCGGCCACGGCGGCGGTGGCGGCGGCGGAGGAGGCGGCGGCTTCTCCGGAGGCGGCGGAAGCCACGGATTCTAAGAGACGGGAAGAGGGAGACCAGGCATGAATGTGGCACAGCTGGCGGATCAGCTTCGGCAGGATCCGGGATTTATGGCGAATGTGACTAGATGGGAGGTGCTGCCGGCCCGGCCGGCCCGGACGGCGGATTTTCCCGCATGCCTGGACGAGCGGCTGAAGCCGGTGCTGGCCAAGCGGGGGATCCATGCCCTGTATACCCATCAGGCGGAGAGCGTGGAGGCCACGGCCCGGGGAGAGGACGTGACGGTGGTGACCCCAACCGCCTCCGGCAAGACCATGTGCTACAACCTGCCGGTGCTCTCCGAGATCCTGCGGAACCCGGACGCCCGGGCCCTGTATCTTTTTCCCACCAAGGCCCTGAGCGCGGACCAGGTCAGCGAGCTGTATGAGCTGATCGAGGAGATGGGGGTTGACATCAAGACCTATACCTACGACGGAGATACCCCGGCGGCGGCCCGGAAGGCGGTGCGGCAGGCGGGGCATATCGTGGTGACCAACCCGGACATGCTTCACAGCGGGATTCTGCCCCACCATACGAAATGGGTGAAGCTGTTTGAGAACCTGCGGTATATCGTGATCGACGAGATCCATACCTATCGGGGCGTTTTCGGCAGC
>CAZMFY010000140.1:0-6516 GCA_964565635.1 uncultured Oscillospiraceae bacterium | reverse complement strand
GCCCCGACCTGCCCCTACACCACGAACGAGAAGGGCTTCGGCCCCGCGTGGAGCAACAGCCTGTTCGAGGACAACGCGGAATTCGGCTTCGGCATGAACCTGGCCACCACGCAGCGGCGTGACAAGCTGGCCGAGATCATCACCAAGGTGACCGAAGAAGGCAAGGACGAAGCGATCGTCGCCGCGGCCAAGGAATGGCTGGAGAACAAGAACGACGCCGACGGCAGCCGCAAGGCCGGCGACAAGCTGGTCGCGCTGCTGGAAGCCAAGGGCGACCAGGGCGGCGAATACAAGAAGTATATCCTGGAGAACAAGGATCTGCTGACCAAGAAGAGCATCTGGATCTTCGGCGGCGACGGCTGGGCCTACGACATCGGATACGGCGGCGTGGACCATGTGCTGGCCCAGAACCAGGATGTCAACATCCTCGTGCTGGATACCGAAGTGTACTCCAACACCGGCGGCCAGGCCTCCAAGGCGACGCCCACCGGCTCCGTGGCGAAGTTCGCCGCTGCCGGCAAGCGCACCAAGAAGAAGGACCTGGGCATGATGGCCATGAGCTACGGCTATGTGTACGTAGCGCAGGTCGCCATGAGCAACCCGCAGCAGGTGCTGAAGGCCATGATCGAAGCCGAAGCCTATGACGGCCCGAGCCTGATCATCGCCTACGCGCCCTGCATCAACCACGGCCTGCGGGCCAAGGGCGGCATGGGCAAGGCCCAGGCCGAGATCAAGAAGGCAGTGGACTGCGGATACTGGCAGCTGTATCGGTACAATCCGACGCTGGAGAACCCGATGACGGTCGACAGCAAGGATCCCACCGGCGACTATCAGGAATTCCTGAAGGGCGAGGTTCGGTACACCTCCCTGGCCCAGCAGTTCCCGGATGCTGCCGCGAAGCTCTTCGTGCAGCAGGAGGAAGACGCGAAGGTTCGGAGAGAGAGCTACAAGAAGCTGGCCGGACAGGGCTGATCGGAATCTGTTTCATCTTCGCCGGCTCCCGCAAGGGAGCCGGCTTTTCAAACGGATCGGAAGCAGTTAAACCCATTGACAAGGTAGGTTTTATAGTCTATGATAGGGACGGCTCCGGAGGGGAGCCGGAAAGAGAGAATCACAGGCATGCTTGAGCTGAAGAACATCACATTTCAGGTGAATGAGGAGGGCCAGGAAAAGCAGATCATCCGGGATATCAGTCTGCGGGTGCCGGACGGGAAGCTGGCGGTGCTGACAGGGCCCAACGGGGGCGGAAAGTCGACCCTGGCCCGGCTGATCGCCGGGATCGAAAAACCCGCCTCCGGCGAGATCTGGATGGACGGTCGGAATATTACGGACCTGAGCGTGACGGAGAGGGCGAAGGCCGGGATTGCCTTTGCCTTTCAGCAGCCCGTACGGTTTAAGGGGCTGCAGGTTTTCGATCTGCTGCGGATGGCGGCGGGGAAGAACCTGACCATGGCCGGGGCCTGCGATTATCTGGCCCGGGTGGGACTGTGCGCCCGGGACTATATCGACCGGGAGGTCAACAGCAGCCTTTCCGGCGGAGAACTGAAGCGGATTGAGATCGCCACAGTGCTGGCCAGGGACGCCCGGCTGACGGTGTTTGACGAGCCGGAAGCGGGCATCGACCTGTGGAGCTTCCAGAATCTGATTGAGGTATTCCGGCAGATGCGGGAGCAGGTGAAGGACCGGTCCATCCTGATTATTTCTCATCAGGAGCGGATTCTGAACATCGCGGACGAGCTGATCGTTCTGAAGGACGGGAAGATTTCGGAGCGGGGCAGCCGGGAGGAGATTATGCCTTCCCTGATCGGCACGGCCTCCGCCGTACCGGAATGCATCAAGGTGAACCGCGGGGAAGGAGGGAATGCCGTATGCTGACCCTGGACGAAACCCAGAAACGGCTGCTGCGGGAAGTGGCAGATCTGCATAAGGTGCCGGAGGGCGCCTACAACATTCGCTCCAACAGCCAGAGCGTGGGCCGGCAGTCTACCGCCAACATCGAGATTGTGCCCAAGACCGAGGTCAGCGGGCTGGAGATCCGCATCAAACCCGGCACGAAGAACGAAAGCGTGCATATTCCGGTGGTGATGACGGAGAGCGGCCTGAAGGAAACGGTCTATAACGACTTTTTCATCGGCGAAGGCGCGGACGTGGTCATCGTGGCCGGATGCGGCATCGACAACTGCGGCAATCAGGACAGCCAGCATGACGGCATTCACCGGTTCTATGTGGGGAAGAACGCCCATATCCGGTATGTGGAGAAGCACTACGGCTCCGGAGACGGCAAGGGGAAACGGATTCTGAACCCGGTGACAGAGGTCTATCAGGAGGAAGGCTCCAGCGTAGAGATGGAGATGGTCCAGATCAAGGGCGTGGACGATACCCTGCGGACCACCGTGGCGGAGCTGGCGGCCGGCGCAAAGCTGGTGGTCCGGGAGCGGCTGATGACCCACGGAGACCAGCGGGCCGTCAGCACCTATGACGTCCGGCTGAACGGGGAAGGCGCCACGGCGGACGTGGTTTCCAGATCCGTGGCCCGGGATCACTCCTATCAGAAGTTTGACGCCAAGCTGCTGGGGAACGCGCCTTGCAGCGGGCATACGGAATGCGACTCCATCATCATGGATGAGGGCCGGATACTGGCGGTGCCGGGGCTGGAAGCCAACAATGTGGACGCGGCCCTGGTGCACGAGGCGGCCATCGGAAAGATCGCGGGGGACCAGATCATCAAGCTGATGACCCTGGGACTCACGGAGCAGGAAGCGGAAGAGCAGATTATCAACGGCTTCCTGAAATAAGGCACAAAAAAATCCCGGGCAACGGATGCCCGGGTTTTTTGATGGGTTTGCGGATTCGAAATGATTACAGATCCGCGGATTCCAGCCCTTCGCATTTCTCCAGCAGCTCGCCCGGAGCCACCACGCAAATGGCGCTTTCCTCCGCGAAAAGATCCAGCAGGCCGGCGGCGGCTTCCAGATCGGCGGGGGTGGCATGCAGGATTTCCTGGCGGAGCTTTTCCGCCTGATCCCGGGTATACCCGCTCAGGAACCTGGCATCGGCCAGAGAGCCCTTCTCCCGGGGGGACAGCAGGGGATTCAGATCGTTCAGGGTGGAGATGACATATTTATCCAGGCTTTCGCCTCCCGCCAGGAAGTCCTTCAGGAAGCTTGAGGCCTCCCGGGCGATGGACAGGGTACGGGCGGGAGAGGGATCCCGGTAGGAATAGGTGAAGACGTTGCCCGTCCGATCCACCTGGAAGCCGCAGCCGTAGGCGCCGCCCTGAACCCGGACCCGGACCCAGAGATGGGACAGGGTCAGAATGTTGGCCAGCAGGTAGAGGCTGCCCCGGAAGGGAAGATCCCGCTCGGAGAGACGGTATCCCCGAACCGCAAAGCCCACCTGGGCGGGAATGCGATATCCCCGGCGCAGGGGAAGATCCGCTTTGAAGACGCAGTATTCCGGGACGGCCGTCCCCTCGGGGATATCCGCCAGGAAGGAATCCAGGGAGATCGGCGCCTCCGCCGTGACGCTCAGCAGCATCCGCCGCCGGCATACGGTCTGATCAATAAGCCGCCGGCCCGCCGCCTGCAGCCGGGGAAGGTTTCCCTCCGGCGCCCCTGCGAAGCGGTGCAGATACAGGACGGCCTGATCCCCTTCCAGGGCGTTTTTCAGCGCCATTTCCGCGGAATAATGGGACAGCGCGTTCCGAATGCCGATGACATGCCCGGCGCCCACGATCCGCTGGCGGGACATCATCTCCAGCTGCAGGATGATTTCCGTAATCCGATCGACGGAGGAAAAATCCGTCGTGGTCAGGATTTCCGCCATCAGGGCTTCCGCCTGCGCCACGTTTTCCTTCAGCACGCTGGCGAAGGCGACCAGATAGGGCGTCACCCGATCCTTATCCCCGGGGCAGGGCCGGGAGGTGATGGAAAAGCCGAGGCGTCCGGTGACCCGCTTGATTTCCTGCTGCAGGGAGGCGGAATCATGCCGGGCCGTGGGCAGCTTGCCCAGCAGCGCGCAGAGAAGGCTCACATCCTGAAGGGCTTCCAGAGCAAGATCCGTCAGGGCGAAATAAGCCCGCAGATGCACGATGCCTCCGGTGGGCTGGGCATGGAAGAGCAGGGGAATGCCCTGGGCTTCCAGCTGCTCCGTTTCCGGCCAGGCGGGAGGAATGTCCGCATCCTCCTTTTTCAGCATGGGCAGGGTGGCCAGGGCCTCGGGGGAATCCGGGGTCTCCTGCCAGGCCTGGAGGGAGGCCAGCAGCCGCTCATTGGCTTCCTTTTCGGCTTTCGTCCAGCAGGCGGTTATCTTTTCCAGCCGCTTTTCCTCCGCACGGCGGGTTTCATCTCCGAGGGCTTTGGAAGGCTGCAGGCTCAGGCGGCACAGGCCGGTCTGATCCGTCAGCAGGGACACGGCCAGATCATTGAAGGCGCCGGCTTTCAGCATCTCCCGCAGCTCCGCCAGCTGAGCGTCGTTTTCCAGGGCGAACAGGGGATCCCCGTCATAGAGCCAGGAGCCCATGACCCGGATGGCCCGCTCGATGCCCTGGGGCTCATCCTCTTCCTTCAGGGCGAATGCGAAACGATTCAGGGAGGCTTCCACTGCCTCCGGGTCCAGTCCCCGCTCCTTCAGGGAATCGGCAAAGGCGGCGACGGTATCGATAATTTCCTGTTCCCGGCCGTCGGTGACGTTTTCCGCGTGGATGGATACCACGGACTGGAGGGCGGAATCATCCACGGAGAGGGAGAAATTCTGCGCCAGCCCTTTCTCCAGGATCAGCCGCTTCAGCGGCGCGTCGTTGTTTCCCGTAAGCACGTCGCCCAGGACCTCGGCGGCCATGTTTCTGGTTTTGTCCTGCCAGGAGCCGAAGATCCGGGAAAGATACAGATGCCCCTTGTTGGCCGGATCCTCCTCCTGCCCCAGCTCATATTCCAGGGTGCGGACGGAGGGGGTGGGGGTCTGGAAGGAAAAGCGAGGCAGATCGCTTTCCGCCTCATAGGAATCCAGATAGGAGGCGAACAGGGGGAGCATTTCCTCCATGGGTACCGCACCGTCCAGATAGATCCAGGCGTTGGACGGATGATAATGGCGGCGGTAGGTTTCGCAGTACTGCTCATAGGTCAGGTCCGGAATAGCCTCCGGATCCCCGCCGGAGTTGAAGCCGTATCCAGTATCCGGGAAGAGCTGCCGGCTCATTTCCCGCTCGCCCACCTCATGGACGTCGCTCATGGCGCCCTTCATTTCATTGAAGACGACGCCCTTATAAATATAGGCTCCGGAGGTCTCCTCCGGCTCGATATGCCAGCCTTCCTGGCGAAAGATCCGTTCATCCCCCAGAATCCGGGGCCGGAAGACCGCGTCCAGATAGACCTCGGTCAGATTCAGCAGATCCCGGTCATTCCTGGAACCCACGGGATACATGGTCATATCCGGGAAGGTCATGGCGTTCAGGAAGGTGTTCATGGACCCCTTCAGCAGCTCCACGAAAGGCTCCCGGACGGGATACTTCTCGCTGCCGCAGAGGACGGAATGCTCCAGAATATGGAACACGCCCGTGTTATCCGTGGGCAGGGTCCGGAAGGCGACGGAGAACACCTTGTTTTCATCGCCGTTATTCAGCCAGAGCAGCCGGGCGCCGGTTTTCAGATGGGTCATTTCCACCAGGGAACCGCCCAGCTCCGCGGAATCCCGGATCCGGGTTACCTGAAATCCTTGGAAGGTTTGACTGACTTCAAAGTTCATAAGCATCGAATCCTTTCTCTATTACAGCGTATTTGCATGAAAGCGTATCGGCCGTTTAAACCCGGGCATGACAGCGCCGGGAGGGGACGTCTTCTCCGGTGGAAGAAACCTTGGGAGACGGGTCTGTTCAAACCGGGGAGGCCTGCGCCGGGTCATGGCGCCTTCTCCCTCCGGCGGAGCCTCAGGAAAACCTACTGTTCAAACTGGGCATGATAGAGCCGGGCATAGGCGCCGCCTCCGGCCAGCAGGGCTTCGTGGGTTCCCTGTTCGACCACATGGCCCGCATTCATCACCAGAATCAGATCCGCCGTGCGGATGGTGGAGAGGCGGTGCGCCACGATGAAGGAGGTCCGGCCCCGCATCATGGCGGTAAAGGCCTTCTGGATCCGCTGCTCCGTCATGATATCGATGGAGGAGGTGGCCTCATCGAGAATCAGCACCGGCGGCAGGGAAAGCATGACCCGGGCGATACACAGCAGCTGCTGCTGACCCTGGGAGAGGGAACCGCCGGCTTCTCCGATGGGGGTATCATATCCCTGGGGCAGGCGGCGGATAAAGGAATGGGCATGCGCCGCCTTCGCCGCCGCCACGATCTGCTCCTCCGTGGCGTCCGGACGGGAGAAGGCGATGATTTCCCGAATCGTGCCGGCCGGCAGCCAGGTATCCTGGAGTACCATGCCGATCCGCTCCCGCAGGGCGGAGCGGGTCATGGCGCGGGTTTCCGTCCCGTCCAGCAGGATTTCGCCGTCGTCCACGTCATAGAAGCGCATCAGC
>CAZMFY010000139.1:0-6559 GCA_964565635.1 uncultured Oscillospiraceae bacterium | reverse complement strand
TACACCGTTTCCCGGGATGGGGCAACGGAAACCCTGGTGGTGCAGGCGGAATATGACGAGGAACAGGATGCGTACCGGATCGGTATTGTCGGCAGTTCGCCGGATCAGGTTCCGCAGGATCCCGTTGCAGACGCCCTTCAGCCCCTCCATCTTCAGATCCTCGCACAGCTGAACGCTTGTATTGGTTGCCGCGCTTTCCGGGATCCGATCCTCCACCAGCAGCTGGCAGGCGCCTAGCCGCAGGATGTTCCGCAGCTTGATATCCGTATCCTCCCGGGCCATCACCTGGGACAGCATCCAGTCCAGATACTCCAGATGATCCAGGGTGTCATAGACCAGCCGGGAAACGAGCCGCCGGTCCGCCGCGTTCAGTCCGCCGCCCTGCAGCGCCTTGTCCAGCGCCAGGGAGGCATAGGCGCCCTCCTCAATGACCTCCCGGAGCACCTTCAGCGCGATCCGCCGGGAAGCCATGCCCTCCGGGGCCTGCGGGCCGACCCTGTTCTCCGTCCGCTTCGGCGCGGGTTTTCCGTATGGTCCCCGGGGACCCTGCGCGCTGCGCTCCCCCGGCTTCCTGTCCTGCCCGAAGGATTTCCGGGCCTCCGGCTTTCCCCCGGACCTGAACGCGCCCCGGGTCCCGCCCGCTTTCTCCTCCGGGCCCTTTCCGTAGCCGCCCCGGGTCCCGGGCTTTCCGCCGGTTTTCTCTCCCGCGTTCTTTTCGTAGCCGCGGCCTGCGCCGGGCTTGCCGGCGGCGCCGGAATCGCCGGACCTTCTGTGCTGAATCCCGTCCGCGCGCTTTCCGTAGCCGCGGCCTGCGCCGGGCTTCCCGGCAGCGCCCGCCCTGCCGTTCTGGTTCCCCTCCGCGCGCTTTCCGTAGCCGCGGCCGTTTCCGGGCCTGCCGGCGGAGCCGGTCGCTCCCGATGTTCCCTTATCTTTCTTTTCTTCCATGATGTTTTTCCTTATCAAAGTGTCCGGGCATCTCATGCCCCCGCAGGAAGTCCTCTGCCCGCATCTTCTTTCCGCCCGGCGCCTGCAGCTCCAGAATCCGGACCGCGCCGGTCCCGCAGGCGATCACCAGCCCTTCCCTGGCAGAGGCCTTCAGAACTTCTCCCGGTCTGCCTGCCCCTTCCGCCAGGGCGGCCCGCATCAGCTTCAGCCGGCCTTCCCCCAGCGGTACGCTGGCGCAGGGCCAGGGATTCAGCCCGTTGATCTGGCCCTTCACCCGATCCGCCGGAGCGGTAAAATCGACCTCTCCCATTTCCTTCTTCAGCATGGGATCATAGGTCATTTCCGCCTCGTCCTGCTTCCGGGCCTCCAGGGTTCCCCCGGCCAGTTGCCGAAGGGTCTCTCCCAGCAGCTCCGCGCCCAGCAGGCTCAGCCGTTCCGTCAGCTCTCCGCAGGTTTCCGTCTCTCCGATCTCCGTTTCCGCCATCAGGAGGATATCGCCGGTATCGATTCCCGCGTCCATCCGCATGGTGGTCACGCCGGCGGTCCGGTCTCCCTGCAAGATGGCATGGGCGATCGGCGCGGATCCCCGATGCCTGGGCAGCAGGGAGGCGTGCACGTTGATATTGCCCAGCGGCGGGATATCCAGAATTTCCTGGCTCAGAATCTGCCCGAAGGCGGCGGTTACGCACAACTCCGGCGCCAGGGCCTTCAGCTGCTCCACCCCGTCCCGCCGGATCCGTTCAGGCTGAAAGACGGGGATGCCGTGCCGCTGGGCGCAGACCTTCACCGGAGAGGGGGTCAGCCTGTTTCCCCGGCCCTTCGGCCGGTCCGGCTGGGTAAAAACGCCGCAGACCTCATGTCCATCCGCCACGAGCCGCTCCAGGCTGGGCACCGCGAATTCCGGCGTACCCATAAAAACGATCCTCATCAGGCCTCATCCTCCGGAATCTTCCCCTGGATCTCTTCCTCCGTCAGTTCCCGGTCCATCTTGTCCACATACAGAATGCCGTCCAGATGATCCAGCTCATGGCAGATGGCCCGGGCCTCCAGGCCTTCCGTTTCCACGGTCATCCATTTGCCGTGCCGGTCCTGGAATCGGGCCTTGATCTTCATGGGCCTGGTCACCACGCCCTGCCGCTCCGGGACTGACAGGCATCCCTCCCGGCCCGTCTGGCTGCCGCTGTGCTCGATGATCTCCGGGTTCACCATTTCCTTCAGGCCGCTGTGGTCCTCCGTCACGTCCACCACCACGACCCGCCGCAGGATCCCCACCTGCGGCGCCGCCAGACCCACGCCCTCCGCCTTGTACATGGTATCCGCCATGTCCTTCAGCAGAATCGAAAGCCGAAGGTCAAATTTCTCCTGCTTTCTGCAAACCTTCCGCAGGGTCTCGTCCCCGATTTTCACAATCTTTCTTGTTGCCATGATTCTCTTCGCGTTCCTCTCAGATCATATTCGCGGGATTGATTTCCAACAGGCTTCTGACCCCGTCCCGGGGCGAATCCGCCATCCGGGCCAGACAGGCGCAAAGCGCGTCCGTCTCCGGTCCCACCTTCAGTTTAAACAGGATCTGCCGCCGATGCAGCCCCCGCAGATACCGGATCCCGGGCATCTGCCGGATCATCAGCAGCGTATTCTTCTTCCATGCCGGGTGCGCCGCCATCGCGTCCCGGATTTCCCGCTCCGCTTCGGCGGCCGCCTCCTCCGCGGAGGCCTCCTCCGGCGCCTCGAAAAGGATCCGGGCCATCAGGGTAAAGGGCGGATACATGGCGATCCGGCGGCGCCGGAATTCCTCCTCAAAGAAAGCCCGGTAATCCTGCCTGGCCGCCAGACGGATCACCGCGTCCTCCGGCTTATAGGTCTGAATGACCACCCGGCCCGGCTTTGTCCCCCGCCCGGCCCGGCCGGCCACCTGGGTCAGCAGCTGGAAGGTCCGCTCTCGGCTTCGGTAATCCGGCAGGTTCAGGGTCTGATCCGCGGCGATGACTCCCACCACCGTAACCTGCGGAAAGTCCAGTCCCTTGGCGATCATCTGGGTGCCGATCAGCACCCGGGCCTCTCCGCTCCGGAACCGTTCCAGAATCCTGGCATGCCCGTCTTTTCCGCCGGTGGTGTCAATGTCCATCCGGGCGGTGACGGTATCCGGAAAGAGGCGCTGTACCTCCGCCTCCACCTTCTGCGTGCCCGCCCCGAAGTGCCGGATGTAGGGGCTGCCGCATTCCGGGCATCGGGCGGGGATCGGCTGAGTATTGCCGCAGTAATGGCATTTCAGCGTACTGCCCTCGGCCTCCCCGTTCTCCCCCACGTGCACCGTCATACTCACATCGCACTGGCTGCATTTCACAACATATCCGCATCGGCGGCAGCTGACAAAGGAATGATATCCCCGCCGGTTCATCAGCAGCATCACCTGCTCCCGCCGGTTCAGGGCCTCCCGGATTTCCCGGACCAGCTCCCGGCTCAGCACCGACCGGTTTCCCTCTTCCAGCTCCTGCCTCATGTCCACAATGGTCACTTCCGGCAGGGGGCGCTCCGCCACCCGATGGGGCATCTCCAGCAGGGTATAATCCCCCCGCCGGGCCTTGGCAAAGCTCAGCAGGCTGGGGGTGGCGCTGGCCAGAATCAGGCTGGCCCCCTCCCGCCGGCACCGGCTTTCCGCCACCTCCCGGGCGTCATATCTGGGCCGGTGTTCACTCTGATAGGTGGTTTCGTGTTCCTCATCGATCACGATCAGCCCCAGGCCCTCCGTCGGCGCGAACACCGCGCTGCGGGCCCCGATGATTACCCGGGCTTCTCCCCGCCGGATCCGCCGCCATTCATCGTAGCGCTCTCCCGGGCTGAGCCGGCTGTGAAGCACCGCCGCCACGGGCCCGAAGCGGGCCCGGAACCAGCGGACCATCTGCGGGGTCAGCGCGATTTCCGGCACCAGGATGATGGCGCTTCTGCCCATTTTCAGCGTTTCCCGTACGGCGTTGAGAAAAACCTCCGTTTTTCCGCTGCCCGTAACCCCGTGCAGCAGAAACCGGCCCGTCCCCTGCCCCAGCGCCGGCAGAATCTCCTCCAGGGCTTCCCGCTGGGCCTCCGTCAGCGGATGCCACGCCTCATTGTCCAGCGGCAGAGCCGCTCCCGGCGTCCGAAGGCTTTCCCGGCTCGACCGCCGGATCAGCCCGGCGGCTTCCAGGGCCTTCAGCGCAGCCTGGGGATCCCGGACCGCCGCCAGGATTTCCTCCCGGTCCCGGGGGCTTTCCTCCAGCAGCATCCGGAGAATCGCCCGCTTCTTCTCGCTTCGCTTCTCCTGCCGGATCGCCGCTTCCGCCGCGTCCCGGGACACGGCCAGGTCCACAAGCTGGGTTTCCTTCGTTTTGACCCGTCCGCCCCGCATTTCCGCCGGGATCATCAGCCGCAGCGATTCCGCCAGGGTGCAGTGGGCCGTTTCCGTAAGCTCCTCCGCCAGCCCCATCAGGGCCGGCAGAACGGCAGGATAGTCCTCCAGCGGGCGGATCACCGCCCGGATTCTGGAGGGCGGAATCTCCGCGGTCTCTGTCAGGGAGAGTACGATGCCCTCCTTTTCCCCGGACCGGAACGGAACCGCTACCCGCTGCCCGGGGCTGAGCCGGATTCCTTCCGGAATCCGGTAGATGAAAGGGCGCGCCACATTTTCATGCGCGATATCCACGATCACCTGGCAGTACATTGCATCCCTTCCTTAAATTCACCGCTCAGATCCACTGCCGCTGCTGAACGCTGTCCGCGTCCCAGTTCAGCCGGCCGTAGCGTCGGGTTGTCTCAAAAATGCTCTTTCTCAGCGCCGGGGTCAGCATTTCTCCCTTCAGGCGCCAGTGCCAGTTTCCCTCCTGCCGGGAGGGATCGTTGATCCGGGCCTCATGTCCCAGTCCCAGATGGTCCTGAATCGCAATGACGCAGATTTCCGCCCGGCACATCATGCCCGCGCGGATGAACACCTCATGCATCCGGTCCTTTTCCGTCTTTTCGGCGCCGAAATAGGCCCGGACCATCTGCTGTTCCCCTTCGCTCAGTCCGGCAAACCAGCCGTTGATGGGATCGTTGTCGTGGGTGCCGGGATAGACGACGCAGTGCTCCGGAATATTATGCACCAGATACTCGTTGCTGGCTCCGATATCGTCCGCGTCAAAGGCAAACTGCAGCACCTTCATGTTCGGGAAGCCCGTGTCTCTCACCATCTGGCGGACGCTCTCCGTCATGTATCCCAGGTCTTCCACGATCACCGGCTTATGCCCCATGTTCTGCCACATCTGGTGAAACAGCGCCATGCCCGGCCCTTTCTCCCAGTGTCCCGCCGCAGCCGTTTCCCCGGCCGGAATGGAGAAATACTCATCCAGTCCCCGGAAATGATCGATCCGCAGCAGATCGCACTGCTGGAAGTTCATCCACAGCCTGGCCATCCACCAGCCGAAGTGATCCTCCCGATGCTTTTCCCAGCGATACAGCGGGGTACCCCATACCTGTCCGTCCGCGGAGAAGGCATCCGGCGGACAGCCCGCCACCGCGGTCTGCCGGTTGTCCCCGTCGATCTGAAACAGCTCGGGATGGGCCCATACGTCCGCGCTGTCGAAGCTCACATAGATGGGAATATCCCCGATGATCCTGATATGCCTCGCGTTGGCATAGCTTTTCAGCGCGTGCCACTGCTGGAAAAACTTGAACTGAAGATACTTGTGGAACTCGATGTCGAAATACAGAATCTCGTTATAATAATCCACCGAGTAGCCCCAGTGCCGGCTGATGTCCTCCGGCCACTCCGGCCAAGGCGCGTCTTTGAAAAAGGCTTTCAGCGCCATGAACAGGGCATAGTCGTTCAGCCACCAGCTGTTCTCCCTGAGAAACTGCTGATAATCCTCCCGCTCCGCGATCCGGCTCCGCTCGTACGCCTTGCGCAGCAGCGGCAGCCGCAGGGCATAGAGCTTTTCGTAATCCACATGCTCCGGATCGGACCCGAAGTCGATTCCCTCGACCTCCTCCCGGTCCAATACCCCCTCCTGAACCAGCGCGTCCAGGCTGATATAATAGGGGCTCCCCGCGAAGGCGGAATACCCCTGATAGGGAGAATCATAGGCCAGGGGATGGTGATTCGGCGGACTCAGAGGCAGGATCTGCCAGTAGGTCTGTCCCGCCTCCTCGAGAAAGTCCACAAATCGATAGGCCTCCCTGTCAAAACACCCGATTCCGTATTTGCTGGGTAAACTGGAAACCGGCATCAGGATCCCGGCCGCCCTTGCCATAAGCTACGCCTCCTTGTTTTCCGATCGGGGCCGCTCCGCCGCTTTTGAGCCGCAAAGAACCCCCTGTATCATTATAAGGAAAACGGGCGGGAAGGCAAGAGCAACCGCAAAAAAAAGAGCAGTCCTCCGCCTTCGGAGGGCTGCCCGCGGCGCGATGAACCGCGCCGAATTATTCCGCGTCAGGGATTCGCTTCCCCGGTCTCCCCGGTCCCGGTCATATTCAGGATCGGGAGGGTCGTGCCGCCGCCCACGTACGTGGGCAGGCTGCCGTCCCAGGCCATGATTTCATGCTGCTTCAGCAGGTTTTCCGTAAGGGATTCGGCAATCAGCTTGTTGGCTTCCGCCTCGGCTTC
>CAZMFY010000138.1:0-6582 GCA_964565635.1 uncultured Oscillospiraceae bacterium | reverse complement strand
GATTTCAGTAGACCAATTTATTTATATTCGTGTCCAGTTTTTGTTGACTACTGCAGTTTTCCTTCATGAATATTGGGTCGAATGCCGCAAGGCCGGAGGGGGAAGGCATGAAAGGGTTAAAGCTTGTCATTATCGGTGCGGGAAGCGCCTATACGCCTGAAATCATCGATGAAATCATTCAGCGGCGGAAAACGCTTTTCATATCAAGCATAGTCCTGGTGGATATCGAGGAAGGTCATCAGCGTGCTTCAGTGATCCGGGATCTGACCATCCGGATGTTTGTAAAGGCCGGGCTCAAGTGCGCCGTCTCCCTGACCCTGAACCGGCGCGAAGCATTGGAAAATGCGGATTTTGTGATAAGTCAGATCCGTGTAGGTGGATGGCAGGCCCGGGCGGAGGATGAAAAGATTGGCCTGTCCCTTGGTCTCATCGGTCAGGAAACAACGGGCTGCGGCGGATTTATGAATGCCATGAGGACGATCCCGGAATCCCTGGCCATTGCGAGGGATATGGAAGAAATCTGTCCTCAGGCCGTCCTTCTGAATTTTACAAATCCTTCCGGCATTGTAACGGAAGCACTGCTGAGGTATTCCTCCATCCGGACGATCGGTTTATGCAATTGTCCGATCAACATGAAGCGGGATGCCGCAAAGGCTGTCGGCGCCGAGGAAAAGGAGCTTGACTGTACCTTTGCGGGATTAAACCACCTCAGCTTTATGCTGTCCGCTTCCTATGAAAGGCAGAACATATATCCTGTTTTGCTGGAAAAGCTCAGCAAAGACGCCACCGTGATGAAGAATATTCCCAAAGTGGAAGGAACGGACCAGCTGATCCGGGCCATCCAGCTGATCCCTTCTCCTTATCTTCAGTATTTCTATTTTGAACCCGAAATGCTGCAGAAACAGCTGGAAGAGATGGAAAAAGATCACACGACCCGCGGGGACAAGGTAGAAGAAATCAACAGGCAGCTCTTCAGAATCTATGCGGATCAGAACCTATGTGAAAAACCGAAGCAATTGTCTGAACGGGGCGGCTCTCTGTACAGCTACGCGGCGATGAATATCCTTCAGGCCTGCCTGAGCGATGAGCCCTGGATCATGACCGTAAATACCCTGAATCAAGGCGCCATTCCGGATCTGGCTGAGGAGGCAGGGGTCGAAATCACCTGCCATGTCAGCAAATACGGAATCGAGCCTCTTGAGCGTTATACGTTGCCTGCTCACGTTCTCGGGCTGGTCCAGATGGTGAAGCGATATGAAAGTCTTACGGTGGAAGCCGCTGTGACCCGAAGCAGGGAAACGGCACTCCGGGCTTTGCTGAGCCATCCGCTGATTCACGGATTCTCGAATGCTCAGAAAATCCTTGAAAAAATGGGAAATCGTGAAATTCATCCGATTCAACTGTAAGCAAATAGTGAAAAGCCGAAAGCCAATCCTGTTCTGATTCTGTGTTGTGGAATGCTGTTTGAAAGGTGCTGCGAAGGATGCCGACGCAAGCTCCTCCGCTTCCCCTTTGAAGGCCGCATCATCATCTGTAATCATGGAGGATTATGAATGCATTATGTAATCGGAATTGACGGCGGCGGAACAAAAACGGATATCGTCCTGTGCTCCGAAGATGGAACGGTCATAAAGCGGAAAAAAACCTCCGGCAGCAATCATCAGATTATCGGATGTCCGGAAGCGATACGCATCCTGAAAAACGGGATTGAAGAGATCGTTCGCAAAAATCTGTCGGAAAATGATCAGTTGGATTATATTATGGGCGGTCTGGCCGGCGCCGATTTTGAAGAGGACGTTTCCCTGCTGAGAGGCAAGCTGAAAAAAGAATTTCCGGATGTGAACATAGAAATCGTGAATGATGTCTGGCTTCCACTGGCCACCGAAGTACCGGATGGACCGGCCGCGGTTTCTGTTTGTGGAACAGGTCATAATACGGCGCTCCGGCTGAAGAACGGTAAAAAGCGTCAGATCTCCGCCCTGGATTTTATTCTGGGAAACGGAAACGGTGGGAATATGATCTGCGATCTTGCCTTTCATTATGCCTGCCGCGCGGCTGAGTTTACCGGTCCCGAAACCCGGCTTACGTCCGAATTACCCCGGCTCTATGCTCAGCCGGATATGCTGACTCTCCAGAAATGGATGTATCTTCACGGCAAGGAGGGCGTCCATAAATCAGGCGTTTCTCAGCTTGTATGCAGGCTGGCTTCAGAGCGGGATCCTGTTTCTGAAAATATTTTGATCTCTGTCGCCACCCGTCAGGCGGAGATGACCCTGGGCCTGATCCGCCATGAAAAGATGGAGCAGACAAGTTTTCCGCTGGTTCTTTCCGGCAGCGTGTATTTAAGCGATGACAGCTACATCGTCCGGGAAAAGTACTGTGAAATGATTCATAAAGGATGCCCCGGGGCTAAGATCATCCTATCCCGCAGCGATCCCGTCGTCGGCGCGGTTCTGATGGCCATGGTTTCAGATGGCCGATATTCATCGAAATTGCATGAAAAAATCGTATCGGGGATTAAAGCGCAATCATAATTCTTCTGCCCAGGCGGAACGAATTGATAAAAAAACAGAAAAGGAGAATTGTTTTATGGGACAGACTGAAATGAGGCTGGAACAGCTTGGAATTACCCTGATCAGAAAAGACCGCCGCGGCAAGGGGATGGTTGCGGTCAGACAATGCGATGATCTGCTGTTTGTATCCGGCCACGGACCTCAAATCGCAGACGGGTCACCTCTTTACACGGGAAAAGTCGGCTCGGATTTAACGATCCAGCAGGGGTATGAGGCCGCAAGGCAGTGCGGCATCAATGTACTGGCAGCTGTGCGGGACGCCATCGGTGATTTGGATCGGGTCGAGCAGGTCGTCAAGGTTTTCGGGCTGGTTGCGAGCGCTCCCGATTTTTATGATCAGCCCGCTGTCATGCATGGGTTTTCGGACCTGATGGTGGAAGTGTTAGGTGAACGAGGCCTTCATGCCCGCTCCGCCATGGGAACCAATTGCCTACCCGGTAATATTCCCGTGGAAGTGGAAGCCATTTTCAAAATCAGGAAGTGAGGCGATACGGAATGACTGCTGAACAGGAAATCATGAATGTTCATAAAAAGCGCCGCGGAAATGTGGTGATGAACAGAGTAGGTAATCTCCTCTTTGTCGGCGGCCATGGTCCGGAAGATGAATGGACAGGCGATCCGTATTTTGTCGGACATCTTGGGCAGGATCTTTCCGTAGAGGAAGGGTATCAGGCGGCCCAGAAATGCGCTGAAATCATTCTCAGCGTCCTTCAGGAATATCTGGGAACGCTGGACAGGATTGAATATGTTGTCAAAGCTTTTGCGCTGGTCAGCTGCGTTCCGGACTTTACGGACCATGAGAATGTGATGGACGGCTTCTCTGACAGAATGGTTGAAATTCTCGGAGACAGGGGTGTCCACGCCAGAACTGTCATGGGAACGTCAAACCTCCCGGGAAATATTCCGGTTGAAATTGAAGCGATCGTAAAAATAAAGGATTAATGTGGAATCCCTTCAAAACAGGACTGTCTCACCGGCAGTCCTTTTTTATCGCTTCCGCCGGTTTTTTTACCCCTTATTTGAAAAGCAAATAATGCATTAATGCAAATCTTCCGAATTCCCAATATAAAAAGCTGACAGTGAGAGATATTCTCCCCTGTCAGCTTTATTGTCAGCCTAACTGCAAGTCTTTTGATGCCCTTATGAGGCCTGTATCGACAATGCGGCGCGGCGGTTCTTCTCTTCTTCCCGGGCATTCTTGATTTCGATGATCAGCAGCAGTCCCAGCAGGAATCCGCCGTTAACTGTGGTTGTCAGCTGTGAAGGCAGGTTGCAGGCAATCAGCCCGTAAACAATCAGGCTCATGGTATAGTTTCCCACAATAATACCAATGGGCAGACTAATGAACCGGGACAGTGCATTGGCAACAAACACGCCGCTCATAGCGCTGAACACCGCGCCCATGGAGGTCAGCCCCGACTGCGGCGTTATACCGCCGCCCCGGGAAATCGCCAGCATCCCGGAAACTGCGATAAAAGCCGAGCAGACCAGGGTTGCGATCCCTTCCACCCGTTTCTTTTTGATGCCCGCGCTCAGGGCGATGGCTTCATTCCCCGCCAATGCCCGGCACTGGGCACCAAAGAGGCTGTAGCGGGAAAGCATATACATCACCACGCCCAGAACTACAAATACAATCATCCTGAAGGTGCCGGTTCCCATAAAGCCCAGATCCAGATCAATCGCGCTGGTATCACCGTTGGTAACGAAATACCCCAGGGATCCTAGCACCAGCGTATAGGCGATGGTTATCACCCTGTTTTTTACGTCCAGTGCGGACATCAGCAACGCCTTGATGACACCCACGACTACACCAACCAGCACAACGCCGATAATCAGTCCGATGGGACCCATCATATTGCAAAGCGTCACGCCCACGATCGCGCCGAAGATCCGCTCCGCGACGCAGGAGAAGTCCATGTTGCCGATCATCATGCTGAAGCTCATGCCCCAGGCCAGTACAATGTTGCTGATGCTCTGCTGCAGGATGGTATAGGGCAGGGACGGATTCAGGAAGGCCTGAGGACGGATCAGCGTAAAAATGACGTATACCGTCAAAGGGACCAGCACGATCGCCAGAAACTTGCTGAAAATGGTTTTCGCGGAAATCTTCATGCTCAGCCTCCTGTCTGTTCCCCGAAGTTTCTCCCTCTGCTGCTGCGATTACGTGGATACTGTGCTGCAAAATTGCGGTATTACAGTTCCGCACCATTGAATTATTTCAATACTATGGTTCCGCGGCTATGATGTTTTTCGCTCCTGCGTTTTCCAGCCTTCCCTATGCTCTGATCTGCTCCGCGGGGGGAGCTCCCCCGCGGAGCATCTTTCCCTTATAATTACTTATACTGTTCCATCAGATGCGCAATGGTGAAGTCGTCAATCAGTTTCTGCAGGTCCGCGAATGTGGCATTCGGATTGAAGGAAACCACGCAGTTCTGCATCTCCTCATCCGTATAGAACTGCTTATGGAAGTAGCACACATCCAGATCGTCCACGTTGTCAGGATTCACGTCCAGGAAGTTGTCCTTGATGAAGGCCGCGCCATCCACCAGGGGCGTTCCGTTCAGCTTGTTGACCAGCATGATCACGGAATAGGCGCCGCCGGCCACATGGCCACCGATCATGGCGGTCAGGGTGCCGTCCTTCAGATACTCACCCATGATCTCGCCAAAGTCGATACCAACCGTCTTCACGCCGGTGCCCTGCAGTTTCGGCGCGTATCCGGGCAGCATGGTGGTCGTGCCGCCGGTAATTACGATGCCTTCCACATCCGGATAGGCGTTCAGGAAGTTCTCAGCCACGGTGGCGCCGCCCTCGGCGTTGAAAAGAGAAGTGTCAGAGCTGAAGGTCAGGATCTCGATGTTGTGTTCAGCGCAGCCCTTCTCAAGGCCTTCATAGCGCTCGGCGCCGGTCAGGTTGGACAGGGGCTGTCCGAAAGCGCAGATTTTAGTAACGCCTTCACCGGCCAGAATCTCTGCCGCCCGATATCCGGCTTCCATGTTCTCATTGTAATGAGCAGATACGAAGTATTCGCTCTCCATAGCCACCTCATAGGCGTCGCTGCCTTCCGCAATTTTGGTATTAAAGAAGGAGCAGTACACCCCCGCTTCCGCGCACATATCAATGACGGTGGCGGTCAGGCCGTTCATATGGATCAGGTTCCGCATGGTAATAGCGTCGCATCCCTGGTTAATCAGGTTTTCCACAGCGGTAATCAGATCATCCGGAGAGTTGCTGGCCGGCACAACGCCAACCGCAGTGCAGCCCAAGGCTTCGCAGGCAAACTTGATGTTGTCAATGGTAGGCAGGGTCTGACCAGAGTCGGCGGAATCCTGATCCAGGAAGCCGATCTTCCAGTTCTTCTGTTCTGCCACGGCTGCGGGCACCAGGCCCAGCATCAGCAGACACAGCGTCAAAAGGATAGCGGTCATTTTTTTCATGGTTCTTTCCTCCTTTTATTTTGAGCGGTCATCTGCCGCTGCATTACAATTTTCAGTCTTTGCTTTCCGTCCTCTGTTCATTGCCCGGGCACTCGCATATCGCCTGGATGCAGAATCTTCAGCAGGTCTGATCATGCTTTCTGTTTCTTTCGAACGATATACCGGTTTCCTTCTGTCCGATCCTTAATCCGAATGGAGAGCACAACTACTACGACGAAGATCAGTCCTCGAACAACCTCCTGCACCATGGCCGGGATGCCCAACATGGAAAGGGCGTTCGTCAGTACAGTAATAATCATGGAGCCGATAAAGCAGGATTTAAACCGGACGCTCAGGCCACCGTCCATGGAGGATCCCCCCAGGATCATGGCCATCATCACGTTAAATCCCACGCCCGCCCCGGAGGCCGGTCCTCCACCGGCGGCTTTCATCATGGTCATGAAGCCGTAAATGGCGCACGTGATCCCGGTGAAAACGAAGGCCAGCAGTTTAATTCTCCGTACATTGACGCCGGACTGGCGGCTGGCTTCAGCCCCCGCGCCGACAGCTCTGGAATGTTTGCCAACAATGGT
>CAZMFY010000137.1:0-6619 GCA_964565635.1 uncultured Oscillospiraceae bacterium | reverse complement strand
TCTGTGAGGGGTAGCAACGGTAACGCTAGCTATCTACTCGACTCCCTCCGTTCCGAATAACGGGAAATGGAACGAAAAGGACCGTCCCTCCGTTTCAGTCCCTCCGTTTCAGAGAAAGGATAAAGGCGCATATGGAAGAACTGATTTCGAAATGGCACCGGGAGCTGGAGCTGTTCAGCGGGATCAAGCCCCTGCTGATCCTGGAGGGGAACGTGCTGGATCAGTACCGCTATCCGGTGGCGGGCAGCCTCCGGCAGGATGAGATCGTCCCGCTGAGCCGGTATCTGTATACCTATTTCAAGGATGAGGGATATGATCAGATCGTCTTTTACAGCAATCTGGTAGGCTTTATCAGCCCCTATGAGCCCGCCATGCTGGCCCGGTATGCCGCCCTGACGGGCACGGAAATCAGCCGGGGGGCGATCCAGGCGGAATTCAAGGGCAACGACGCCAACACCGCTCCCAACGTAATCCGCCGGGCCATGAGCCAGCGGCAGGCGGCCACCGTAACCGTGATGGAGATGGCCAGCCATTATATTACCACCCCGGAGCGGATGGATCAGCAGGACGTGAACAGCTTCAACATCCTGCTGCAGAGCGCCCTGTCCAGCGCCTGGGTCCGGACCGCCAACGGGAAAAAGCAGCATCTGCTGATCCTGCTGGTCAACAAGCTGAATGACCTGCCCGCCTGGTTCTATCTGAACAATCCGGTCTGCAAGGTCCTGCGGCTGGACGCCCCCAGCCGGGAGGAGCGCAAGCGCATGCTGGAAGGGGATAACCTGGCCGGCTTCTTCTCCGGCACCGTATACCGCCGGGATATGCCCTACTACCGGGAGCATCCGGAGGACCTGGAGCGGCTGCGGGAGCGGTTTGTGGGGCTGACGGAAGGCCTCACCTATACGGAGCTGGAGGAAATGCGCCTGCTGAGCAAGCAGGAGGAAACGCCCATCCGGGATCTGTGCACGGTGGTGGACCTGTATAAGTACGGGGTCAAGGAAAACCCCTGGTCCACCCTGAACATGGAGAGCCTGAAGACCGCGAAGCAGGATTTCGAAAAGCGGATCAAGGGGCAGGACGCGGCCCTGGAGCGGACCCTGGATGTGATCAAGCGGGCCGTGACCGGCATGAACGGCGTCAATTCCTCCTCCACCGGCAAGCCCAAGGGCGTCCTCTTCTACGCGGGCCCCACCGGTACCGGCAAAACCGAGACCGCCAAGGCCCTGGCGGAGAAGCTCTTCGGGGATGAAAGCGCCTGCGTCCGGTTTGACATGAGCGAATACGGCCAGAGCCATTCGGACCAGAAGCTGATGGGCGCCCCGCCCGGATACGTGGGATACGAGGCCGGCGGCCAGCTGACCAACGCGGTGCGGGAGAATCCCTTCTGCATCCTGCTGTTTGACGAGATCGAAAAGGCCCACTCCTCCGTGCTGGACAAGTTCCTGCAGATTCTGGAGGACGGCCGGATGACCGACGGCCAGGGGAAGACGGTCTATTTCTCCGAAACCGTGATTATCTTCACCAGCAACCTGGGCATCTACGTGAAGGACGCCCTGGGCAACCGGCATCCCAACGTGACCATGGATATGGATTATAACGAAGTCCGCACCAGGGTCCGCTCCGCCATCGAGGACTATTTCAAACTGGAGCTGGGCCGGCCGGAGATTCTGAACCGGATCGGGGAGAACATCGTGGTCTTCGACTATATCCGGAAGGACGCGGCGAAGCTGATCCTGCAGAGCCAGGTGAACAAGATCACCCGGAACCTGCGGGAGCAGAAGAATATCCAGATCCGCATCGAGGATTTCGCCTACAGGAGCCTGGAGGAGGCCGCCACCTTCGATCTGAGCAACGGCGGCCGGGGCATCGGAAATCAGGTGGAAAGCCTGCTGGTGAACCCCCTGAGCCGGTGGATGTTCGACAACGGAGTGATCTCCGACGCGACGCTGGTGATTGAAGGCTTCGATACCGCCGCCAATCCCCCCGCCCTGAAATGCAGAAAGGAGGCGCCGGAAGCATGAGTGAAGAGAAAAGCACCAATATTTCCGAAGAAATGCTGCGCCGGCTGAAGTCGATCGGCGCCGATCTGTGGGGCAACCTGCCCGCGGCGGCCGCCGCGGTGGAAAAGGACGAGGCCTCCGGCGAACCCCTGAATCCGGATATCGAGGAAGCCTGGCGGCAGATGGTGGGCATCCGGAAGGATGCCGCCGGAAAGAAGACAGCCGAAAAAGGGGCTGCCGGAAGCGGCGCCGCAAGGCCCGCCGCCCCGGCCCGGAAGCAGGAGCTGCCGCCGGCGGCCGTGACCGCGGAAAAGAAGCCGCTGACCCTGGACAACCTGTGGAGGACGGCGGATGAGACCGTGGACTGGACGGACGCGATGCTGCACACCTCCTCCCGGGACGGTCTGACCGAACAGAAAAAATGGAGCTTCTATCACCGGATGGCGCCCAGGGTGCTGGCGGGGGACACGGAGGCCTACGCGGAGGTGCTGACCACCGAGAATCCCCTGGGAGATCTGGCGGAATATACCGCCGGTATGGTGCTGCGGACGCCGGACGCGGAGCGGGTGGAATGCGTCTTTGAGTGCCGGGAGGAGCATCTCTCCCAGCGGGGAGAGGACTATCTTGGCGCCGTGAGCCTGCGCGTGGCCCGGGATCTGCTGGCCGTGCTGCCGATTTCGGAGGTGACTGTGACGGGCAACCTGGCGGGCCGGGAGGTCCTGAAGGTGACCTACGGCAGAAGTCAGCTGCTGAAGAAGAACGTAGCCTTCCTGAACCCGGCGGACTTCGCCCGGGAATGCGGCGCCGAGATCAGCGCAGAATAATACCTGAAAGCATCGCCCAGGAATGCGGCAATCCGGTCATTCCTGAAAAAACACCTGAAAACGGCGCCCGGGAATGCGGCGCCGTGATCCGCACAAAAAGCTGAAGCGACTGCGCTGACATGCGGACATGCGGACATGCGAACATGCGAAAAAAGGCTGAAAAAAATTAATAAATTTGTCAAAAAAGGCTTGACGAAAACCAGAGAAACCATTATACTTATATCATCCACCTGGGGTTCGCGACAGTCTTCCGGTTTTCCCCACATTTCGAAAAATGGAGCCCGGGTCTATAGTATCGCTATGTCAAGCCCCCGTCCAAGACGCCAGGGGACGGCAGATGCGATCGGCAGGGCACCAGCCTGCTTCACATAGCGGGTGAAAAAACGGGGGCATCGGCTCCCTGGGCCAAAAAAAGCTTCCTTGCGGAGGCTTTTTTTTCGTACTTCTCTTATTTGACTCTCAAACGAATAATACGCGGGCAAACTGCAACAGCAGCAGGCCGGAGCAGAGCCGGGCAGCAGTGAATCGTATTCTGGCTGGCATCGCGATTCTGGATTTCGATCGAAAGCCGTAGCCCATTACGGTTCTATCCTCGCTGAACCCAGAAAGAAACACAGGGACAAACAGAATCAAGACAGAGACAAAATGATCGCTGCCCATGCCCGTGCATGTGGTTATACACTTGTATCGGACAATACAAAGGATTTTATCGACATTGACGGACTATCCCTCGAAAACTGGCGCGAGCCAGGTGATCTTTTTCAATTTTAAAAGCCTTCGAAAGCTGTCAAAAACTATGGATATTTTATGACAAATCATTAAAAATTCATAAATATCACTCGGTGAAGACGATTCCTATATTGCGAAAAGAATGATCTTCCTCTATAATTTCAGCAGATTTTTCGGGAAGGACGATCGGAAAGCATGTATATTGGACTGAGGGTATCCGTGGGCGGCGTTTCCGAACCCGCATTCTTGCGTTGTATTCGGGCAGCAGTTCTTCTGAAATCGAACATCCATGTTTAACAGATGCGTTTTTTTGCATCTTTTTTTGCTTTTTTAAGAAGGAGGATCGAACCATGGAAAAGAAACTGCGGGTGATGTTGGCGGCACTGCTGTTTGCCGTCCTGATGCTGGCCCTGTGCGGTGCGGCTTCGGCAGAGAATCTGTTTTCTCTGAGCAAAACGGGAACCGTGGAGGAGTCCTGGTATAGACCCAGGGGAACAAGTGGGGACTATCTCTTGGAAAGTTATCTTCGTAATGGATACTGCGGGATTAACTCCTATGACTCTTCTCTTGGAGAGCCTCAGTGGACATTGACGCAAACTTCCGGGTCCGAGAATATATTGCAGATTGCAGATGGTCGCATAAATGACAGCGAAATTTATGTAGAATTTGGCGTTGCATATCCTCCTCTTGGAGACTACGAATATACGCTCTCCTGCGAATGGCAGGGAGAGACCCAGTCGGTGGACTATGTGGTTCATATAGCGGAAGCGGATTTCCCCAGCAGCTTGTCTGTGGGGGGACTCGTTGAGATTCCCCTCAACGGGACTGCTGAGGTGACGCCGAAGCTGGATCCGGAAGGATGGTCTCTGCCCGGCGAAACGGCTTCCTGGACCTGCTATGTGTACATCGGATCCAACATCTGGGAAATGGGAAGTGCGGATACCCTGTCTGCGACGGTGGAAGACGGAACGTTTACCTTTACCGGTAAAGTACCAGGGTATTATCGCGTTGAATATCGGTATCGATGCGCCAATATTTATAGATCTACGTACGGTTATGTCGTTGTTCTGAATGAGGACAGCAGCCGCCCTGAATTTGACTTCAGCCTTTCTCCGGCAGAAGATCTGAACATTTCTGTCTATGACAAGAATAGCATTTCCGAAGGAACATCGATAAACGGGATTTACATAAATCATAATGTATACGGTGCAGGGGTGGAATGCGAATGGCAGCTGACATGGATTTCCGGCCCTGCGGATATTGGCAGGATTTATCATTATTACAGTAATGACTGCAGAATCCAGTACGCAACGGATGATGTTCCCAACGGAACCTATGTATATGATATAAGCTGCACCATTTTTGGTACGACGAAATCCCGCCGGGTGACGATTACCGTGGCGGATCCGCCCATGGGCAGCCTGAACGGGATCAGCGTCCCCGATTTGGTGGAAGTACCGCTGAACGGAACGGCGGAAGTGACCCTCGCGCTGGATCCGGAAGGATGGTATATTCAGGGCGAGACGCCCAACATCTACTGCTACGTCTACGATGGAAATGATGTCGGGTTCACTAACGGAAACGAGAGCTTCCTGAAGGCTGAGATTGAAAACGACACGTTTACGTTCACGGGAGCGAAAACGGGATACTATCGGGTTCAGTATTGCTATGACTGCGCAGGATTTTACAAGAGCGTCAGCAGCTATGCGGTGGTCCTGAATGAGGACGGAAGCCGTCCGGAATTTGCGTTCACCATCAATAAAAATACTGACCGTGAAACATTTTATCTGAATGAAAACACCGAGTATAATGGAGATTCCATGGGAGGATTCGGTGTTTCATCCGGCATATACATTTCAAATAAAGATGTCACCTGGACGCTGACGCAGAAGAGCGGTCCGATGGACGCTGTTACGACCCATATTGATTCCTGGAGCGGGACCGGTTCCCTGATGTGGAAGGTGGACCGCCCGGCTGTTGGTACCTATGAATATGAACTCAGCTGCACCGCGCTGGGGACAACGAAGACGGAGACGATCCGCTTCGCTGTGGCGGAGCTGCCCATGGGCAGCCTGAACGGCATGACTGTTCCTGATATGGTGGAAGTGCCGCTGAATGGAACGGCGACAGTGACCCCTGTTCTGAATCCGGAAGGATGGTATATTCCGGATGAAACACCAAACGTCTACTGCTATATCGATGGCAATTACAACGGAAACGAGAACTTCCTGAAGGCCGAGGTGGAAAACGGCACCTTTACCTTTACCGGAGCCGAGGCGGGATACTATCGCGTTGAGTATTGTTTTGACTGCGGCGGATTCTTCGTAGGTGCAAGTGGCGAAGTCGTGGTCATGAACGAAGACGGAACCTATCCGGAATATGATTTCTCGCTGAACCAGGAAGATCTGGTGACTACATTCTATATTCAGGATAACTATGGTTATTATCAAAAAGATGTTCCGAATGCGTATACATCCATATCGAGTTCCCTGGATTATCAGAATGCAGTATGGACATTAACGAAGATCAGCGGCGACGCGGATATTCTTCAGTTTGAAGGAACCAGTGAAAACTATTATCGATATGTTGAATTCAATCAGACACCCCTTACGCCGGGGACATATGAATACGATGTTTCCTGTACGATTCGGGGGACGACCCGGACCAGGCACATTACCCTGACAATTGCCTATCCGCCAAACGGCCCGCTGGAAGGCCTGACGAAATCGGGAGATCTGACTCTGCGGGCCGGTGAGACAGGCACGGTGCAGATCGGCAAGGTGCCGGCGGACTGGACGCTTCCCGGAGAGACGGAGCGCTGGTACTGCCAAGTGATGGGACAGGGGTACGGATGGTCTTATAACGGAATCTACGATTATCTGACAGCCGAAGTGGATCAGGAGACAGGTACCTTTACGTTTACCGCCATTGAGCCCGGATACTATACGGTGATGTACTACTACAGCTGCGGTAATTTCGGTGTGAGTGTAACTGGAGAAGTGACCGTGCTGAATGAAGACGGAACCTATCCGGAATATGATTTCTCGCTGAACCAGGAAGATCTGGTGA
>CAZMFY010000136.1:0-6725 GCA_964565635.1 uncultured Oscillospiraceae bacterium | reverse complement strand
CAGCCATCCCGGCACCATAAAACCTTCCTGCCCGCGTCCCGAAAAGGCTTCTCCGCCCCGGCCCTGAAAGGGTTCATCCGAAGCCCGCGAATCGGTTTGTCTTCCAGAGATTCCAAAAAGGAGAGCAATTCCTCTCCCAACTGCTCTCCCGTTCTTTTCAAAAAAGCCTCCGGCAACGGAATGCTCACGGCGTTTCCATCCACTCGGGCACCATCCTCCGCTCAATCCTGATCTGGGGCGTTTCCAGATTGCACCGGCGAAGAATCTTTTTCTCTCCGGTCGTCAGCACCCTTTCGATCCCCAGCCGCCCGGCGCACGCCAGACAGATTTTTTCGCCCTGCTCCACCATGGCCGGCTCCGTCTGCCAGGACAGGTTTGTGTTGTTCACCAGTCCGTCCGGCGTGAGTCTTCCCCGGTTCCGGATCCGTTCCGTCAGATCCACGATATCCTCTACCGTTTCCGTCAGCGGGCGCATGCAGTTGACCACCAGGAGGCTCAGCGTTTCCTCCCGGTGTGCCGCAAAGCTGCGGGCATACCGGCCCAGCGCCGCCGCGCCTGTATCATCCCCGCCCACATCGAAAATCACCCGGTCCGAGGGCAGCTCAAAAACGCTCTGAATCTCCGCCGGCAGGGCGGGAATGTCCACCGTCGTCAGCGCAAAGGTGGGCATCAGAACCCGCACCCCCGCCGCCTTCAGCTCCTCCGTCTTTTCCGCGCTGCGGAAATAGGGATTCACAATATCCAGATCCACCAGCGTTGTCTGCAGGCCCTCCGCCGCAAACCTGAACGCCAGATTCAGCGCGATTTCCGTCTTGCCGCTGCCGTAATTCCCGGTCAACACAGTAAATCTTGGGAATTTAATCAAATTCATCCGGCTCCTCTTCCCGCTGCGTATCCATCTGCCAGCTCCTGGGATAGACCGGCCGCCGGTACGCCGCGTTGCGGTCGATCAGCTCCTCCGGCGCCGCTGCTTTTTGGTTTTCATCCGCCAGCAGTCTGGATATGCTCCGCCGCCGCTGGCTTACGATCGCCTGGGAAAAGAGCGCTGTATTGCTTTCCTGCTCCGTCCGGTCAGGTTCCCCGTAGGTCAGCTCCCCCGTCTCCGATTCCCATGCTTCCGCCGGCCCGGGGTATTCCTCCGCCTGAAGCTGTTCCGCGGCTGATCGGGGCCAGGCTTCCGGCTCCGGCTCCGTTACGGGGCGCCAGGCTGCGCCCTCCGCGGTTTCATCCAGGTTTTCATCCTCCGGCTCCATCGATTCGGAGGGTTCATCCATCCACGCTTCCGGATCGCCTTCCCGGATCCGGCGAAAGAAGCTGCGCCAGACCCGCCAGGGCTGCCAGCGGAAAAAATATACGGCGCCGTCAATCAGCACTCCCGCCACGCACAGCAGAATCGCCAGGCCCTTCCAGTGGGCGCCGATCCAGCTGAGCAGGGTACCTCCCTGATTGGTTGCGGTCGTCCATACGGAAACCCAAAGGACGCGGATCCAGCCCATCAGGGTTTGAAAAATTGTATTCCCCAGGGTTCCCATCCCCGCGCTCCTTTCCGTCCGTTTTTTTAGTTGGTCTCCGTTTCCGGGCGATTCGCCCCGCGGCCAAATCGACGCTATCCCTCCGGCGTTTCGGCCTCTTCTTCCTCCGTCTGAACGATTTCCACCGTAACCGTAATGGTGTCGTTGCTCAGGATCGCGTCATCGCTGGGCTTGGAGGCCCGGATCTGGAAGGTGGTTGTCTCCGTCAGCTTGCTCAGATCCACCGTATGCTCGCTGAGGGCCAGCTCCGTCATCTGTTCCAGTACTTCTCTTCTGGCCGCCACGGTAATGCTTTCGGGGCTCACATGCACAGACTTGACTTCATACCCATCCCGTGTTTCGTTCACGGTATTGATCTGGCTTTCCACGCTGAAGGTCTTCGTTGGCAGGATGGTGGCTTCCAGCACAACGCTGTCAAGCTGCACACTTTCATAGCTGACCTCCAGCAGGGAGTCCGTCACTTCCTCGCCGCTGCGGTTATACAGGCTAAGGGAGGCGGAGAAAACCGTCGTGCCCTCTGCCCATTCAATCTCCGAAGGATCCAGAAACACCCGGGCCCGGCTGATGCTGTTCACCAGGCTTCTGGGGCCGCTTACGGAAACCAGCGGAGGATCCACCGTCGTTCCTGAAATATACCAGCCCTCCGGGATTTCACCGACGATGGTCGTGGAAACGGGAATCCGGTACCGGACGACATAGTCCTCCACATCCACCGTAACGCTGGAAGGTGAAATGGATGTCACCCGGCCGTAGGTATTGGAATAGGTGCTCAGCAGCCGAAGCTCCTGCGTCCCCGTGCCGGAGATTCTGCCCAGGTCCACCCGAAAGTTATAGGCGGTGGCTTCCGCCTGATCGTACTGCTTCTGGGGAACCGCAGCCACCGCGTCAATATCGGAAAGTGCGGCGCTGAGATCGCTGGTCACGATATAGCCATTCCGCTTCATAGTATCCGTGCCGGTAATACTCACATTTACGTCGCTGAAGCTTTTTTCCCGGGTCAGCGTTTCATCCTGGCTGATCAGGCCGGCCCACAGCACAACGCTGAGCAGCAGCGCCAGCACCTTCAGCGGCAAATTGTTTGTCAGCAGCTCCCTGACCTTGGATTTCAGCTTTTCCCCCGTAATCTGTGCGTCTCTTTTCCGTTCGCTCATGCCCGCGCCTCCTTCCCTTTGCGTTTCAGCAGGTTTCGCAGCGCGGCAGTCCAGGAGAACTCAGGCGCGTAAATCTCCGTCAGAATTTCCCGCAGATCCTCTTCCTTCAGTCCCCGCCGAAGGACCCCCCCCTGAGCCAGACTCATGGTGCCGGTTTCTTCGGAAACGATCAGCACGGTGGCGTCCGAATTCTCGCTGAGGCCGATGCCCGCCCGGTGGCGGGTTCCCAGCTCCCGGGAGACGCCGCTGGCCTCCGTCAGCGGAAGAATGCAGGCCGCCGCTTCCACCCGGTCTCCCCGGATGACCACGGCGCCGTCATGCAGCGGCGTATTGGGTTCAAAAATGTTTTCCAGCAGCGGCGCTGAGATTTCAGCGTCGACTTTGGTGCCCGTGTCAATCACATCCTGCAGCCCGGTTCGCCGCTCAAAGCAAATCAGCGCCCCGACCCGCCGATGGCTCAGATCGACCATGGTCTGAATCACTTCGGATACAATTCTGGCCTGGGTATCCGAATTGCTGATCCGATCCTTTCCCTTGGTCAGCAGCGCGCTGCGGCCCATCTTTTCCAGCCCCTTCCGGATCTCCGGCTGGAAGAGAATCACCAGCACCACGGCGCCGTTTTGAATGATCGAGGTCAGCAGCCAGTTCAGGCTGGTAAGCCCCAGCAGGGAGCTGGCCAGCACAATCACCAGCAGCAGGGCCACCCCTTTCAGCAGGGCGATGGAGCGGGTGCGCCGGAGCAGAACCAGCAATTCATAAAAAATGACTGCCATGATGAGGATATCCAGAATATCAACGACCCCCAGCCTGTGGGTCAGGTTCCAGATCATATTGCGGAAGGTTGTCCAGAACTCGTTCATCCGGCGGTCTCCTTTTTCTTATCCTCCGCGCTGGCTCGGTTCGCCTGCGCCCGGTGGGATTATATCACGAAACCGGGCAGTTTGGAAGCTTCCATTTTTAAAATCACAATCCTTTTTTCCATGACAAAACCCCTTCCATCATCAGATGGAAGGGTGTTTTATGCTGAACGCAATACCTCTGACCTGAATTACACAGCGGCAGCCTTGTTCAGCTGCTTCGCCAGACGGGCCTTCTTGCGGTTGGCTGCATTTTTATGCATCACACCCTTGGCCGCAGCCTTGTCGATGGCCGCGGAAGTGGCGGACAGCTGGGCCTGCGCGTTCTGGGGATCTGCAGCGACGACGGCGTCAAACTTCTTGATAGAAGTGCGCACTCCGCTCTTCACGATACGGTTCTGCAGGTTCTTCTTCTCGCTGACCTTCACGCGCTTCTTGGCGGACTGGATATTCGGCAACGTGGTTCACCTCCTCAGGTTCCGGATAAAAAATCACCAGGCGTTATACTATCACGGTTCGGCCCGAATTGCAAGCACTTTTTCGTTTTTTTCTTTCCCTCTTTCCAGCGGGCCGTTCCTGCATTATAATAGGTGTGTTGAATGAGCGAGGAGGATTTCCCTTGTCGAAGAAAAATGAACCCCTGATCGCGGGGACCTCAGCCGGGGATGAAAAGAAGCTTAAAAGCGCCGGAAGCGGTCCTGCGGTTTCGGCCCCAGCCCCCTGGGCGGAGCTGATTCCGGCCTGGGCCCGGGATACCCTGCCGGATCTTTTAGCCCGTTTTGACCCCCGGAAGGTGGAAAAGCTCTATGAGAGCCTGACTCCCCATCGGTTTACCCATTCTCTCTCCGTCGCCGCCTTCGCCTCATATCTTGCCCGCCTGCACGGGCTGGATGTGGCTCGGGCGGAGGAAGCCGCCCTTTTCCACGACTGCGCCAAAAGCATGCCGCTGAAAGAGATGCAGCGCATCGCAAAGAAGAATGATCTGCCGGTGGACTCCGCCATGCTGGAAAGCGGAGCGCTGCTCCATTCGGTGGTGGGGGCCTGGGTGGCCCGGAAAAAATATGACATTACCGACCCGGAAGTCCTGGAGGCCATTGCGTACCACAATACCGGTCATGCCGGCATGTCCCGTCTGGCCATGTGCGTCTGCCTGGCGGATTCCATCGAACCCACCCGGGAGGCTTATCCGCTGCTGGATCAGGTGCGGAAGCTGGCGGAGGTCTCTCTGGAAAGAGCCCTCCTGCTCTCCCTGGAGGGAACGGCCGATTATGTGGCTTCCAAAGGAAAATATCTTCATCCCCGAACCCTCGAAACCATTGCCTGGCTGAAAACGCTTCCCGCCGCTCAGCCGCCGTCGGAAGACGCGCTTCCTTCCGGGCGCTGAAACAGCTTCCCGGGTGACAGCGCTTCCGTCCGAACCTGGAAAACAACCGATCAGAAAGAAGGTGCCAACAAATGCAGGATCAGGAACTCGTATTGCAGATCGCTCAGACGCTCTATGCCCATAAGGCCGCGGACATCACCGCTCTGAAGGTCGGTCATCTGACCGTCCTTTGCGATTATATGATCATCGCCTCCGGCCGCACCGCGGCCCAGGTTTCGGCCCTGGCCGAAAACGTCGATGAGATCATGGCCGGCGCCGGCCTTGTCCTGCGGCGGTCGGAGGGCGCCCGGGAAGGACGCTGGATCGTTCTGGATTACGGCCACATCATGGTGCACCTTTTCCACCGGGACGAGCGGGCCTACTATCACCTGGACCGGCTTTGGACGGACGGGACCAACAGCCTGGAGCTCCCCTTTGACCAGACGGTTCAGGATTGAGTGAGATTCGGTTCTTCCCTTCTGCGTCCCTGCCTGGAAGGCTTTTCCCCGTTTCATCCCCCATGGTCAGCGTCGTCTCCGCCGCCCGGATCAGCCGGGAAGCCCTTTGGAGGCGGAATGTAATCAAAATGGCAAAGCCGATTGATCGGCTGTGCCATTTTCATCCGGAAATCGAACGGTCCCGGTTTTCGACGGAAGAAGCGGTGCCCCCTGGCTCAGGCCTTTCGAAGCCTGAGAATCTGATCCAGGATCCGATCCGCCAGCGCCCGCTTGGACATCAGCGGCAGTTCCGTTTCTTCCGTTTCCGTAATCAGCGTGGCGATATTCGTATCCACCCCGAAGCCGGCGCCCGGCGCGGTCACGTCGTTGGCCACGATCATATCCAGGCGCTTCCTGGCCAGCTTTTCCCGGGCGTGCGCCTCAACATGATCCGTTTCCGCCGCAAACCCGACGAAGGTCTGCCCCGGCTTTTTAATCTCTCCCACGGCTCTGGCCACGTCCGACGTCTCCGCCAGCCGAAGCACCAGCTCTTCCCCGGCCTTTTTCTTGATTTTGACCGTGGAAACAGCAGCCGGTTTATAATCCGCCGGGGCCGCCGCCTGAATCAGGATATCCTGCTCCGGGGTCTCCCGGAGCATCGCCTCCAGCAGGTCCTCCGTGCTTTCCACGGGAACCGTCCGAACCCGCTGCGGCGTTTCGGCGGTCGTAAAGCCTTTGACCAGCGTAACCTCAGCGCCCCGGTCCCGGGCCGCTTCCGCCAGGGCAAAGCCCATCTTGCCGCTGGAATGATTGGTCAGGAACCGTACGGGATCCAGCTTTTCCCGGGTGGCGCCGGCTGTAACCAGCACCTTCAGCCCCTCCAGATCCCTTCGGGGGCAGAGAATCGCTTCGATCCCGGCGATGATGTCCGCCGGTTCGCTCATCCGGCCGTCTCCGCTGTCTCCGCAGGCCAGATGGCCGCTGTCCGGCCCCACAAAGCGGACGCCCCGCTCCCGCAGCGTCCTGACATTCGCCTGGGTAGCCTCCGCCGTCCACATGCCCGTATTCATGGCCGGAGCCACCAGCAGCGGCGCCTTCGTGGCCAGCGCCGTGGTGCTCAGCATATCATCCGCGATGCCATGGGCGATCTTGGCCAGCATGTTCGCGGTGGCCGGCGCGATGACGAAAACCTCCGCCCGCTTGGCCAGGGCCACATGCTCCACGTTCCAGTATTCGGGGGCCTGAAAGGTATTCACCGACACTTCCCGGCCGCTCAGGGTCTGAAAGGTCAGCGGGCTGATGAATTCCGTGGCGTTCCGGGTCATGATCACGCTGACTCCGGCGCCTCGTTTCCGCAGCTGGGAAACAATCTCCGCGCATTTATA
>CAZMFY010000135.1:0-6798 GCA_964565635.1 uncultured Oscillospiraceae bacterium | reverse complement strand
GAAAGGGGTTAAGCAAATTACCATTTGCGCTTGCGGGCGGCTTCCGCCTTCTTCTTACGCTTTACGCTGGGCTTCTCATAATGCTCGCGCTTACGGACTTCCTGGAGAACGCCGCTACGGGCACACTGCCGCTTAAACCGTTTGAGCGCACTTTCCAGGGACTCATTTTCACGAATACGGACCTCAGACACTCTTATCCCTCCTCTCGCTCAACGAAGCGACTTTCTGATCCTGAGAACAGGCATGTCCTCAAAACCGCTCTGCTATTATAGACGAAATGCGGGCAGGCGTCAATCTTTTTTTTCAGATTCAGATTGTTCAGGCCATCCTTTCAGTCAGCTGGGTTCCACCAAGAATGTGGAAATGGAGGTGCTGCACAGATTGACATGCGTCCGGGCCGCAATTAGAAACAATGCGATACCCATTTTTCAATCCTTCCTGAATGGCAATCTGCCGGGCTGCCCGCAAGCAGGCGGCCAGTTCCGCATCCGAAGACTGATCCACATCCGCCAATGACGATACATGCTTTTTCGGAACAACAAGAATGTGTACCGGCGCTTGAGGGTTTATGTCCCGAAACGCATAGACTGTTTCATCCTCGTATACTTTGGAAGAAGGGATATCTCCAGAGACAATTTTACAGAACAGACAGTTTTCCATTGCTTCAACCTTCTTTCTTTTATCTATGAATCAATCATTGATTCCACGGAGATCCGGACATGCCCTTTTCCGTAAAGCCTGTGAAACGAACGGGAACTAATTGGCCGCTTACACAGGAGGCATCCGGAGGCAGCGTAACCCGAATATATTCAGGCGTATAGCCCTCCCAGCATCCATGGACCTGTTCTTCCACGAGCACCTCGGCTGTTTTTCCCAGCCAGGATTCAAGATATTTTCGGGCGGCATGATTTCCTGTTTGAATCAATTCCCGCACACGTCGATCTTTCTCGCCTTCCGGGATTTGATTGGACATAACAGCAGCCGGCGTATCAGGCCGGGGAGAATAGGGGAAAACGTGAATTCGGGCATATCCTGCTTTTTCAATAAATCGTTTGGTCTCAATGAACTCGTACTCTGATTCACCAGGAAAGCCTGTCAGAATATCAGTGGTCAACGCAGCCGACGGATATGCGCTTCGAATGCAGCTGACAGCGTTCAGGTATTGAGACGTATTATAGCGCCTGCGCATACGGGCCAGCACTGTATCGCTGCCTGATTGAAGCGCTAAATGAAACTGAGGGCATACCTTGGGAAATGCAGTCAGAGATTCGCAGAAATCAGGAGTAACAATCACCGGTTCCAGAGAGCCAAGGCGAATTCGCTTAATTCCATCGACAGAATGAATGACTTGAATTGCGTCTAACAAAGAGATCGACCGCTCCGTAACGTCCCTTCCATAGGAAGCCAGATGAATTCCGGTCACGACAATCTCTTTAAACCCGCGATCCCTCAGGTGAATCGCTTCCCGAAGAATATCTTCAGGCATGCGGGAACGAATCGGACCGCGAACAGCGGGAATGACGCAGTAGGAACAATGGTTGTTACAGCCTTCCTGAATTTTTACAGTAGCGCGCGTATGCTCTGAAAAAGAGGTCACGTCCAACGGTTCAAAGGGAATCCCGGTTGAAAAAGGCTGGACAGCGCATCGAGGATGATGATCCTTGAGCACCTGAGAGATCAGGTCTGCGATTTGACCCCTGAACTGCGTGCCGAGAATCAGATCAGCCTGCGCTTCAGCCAGTAAACGCTCTCCCTGCAGCTGAGCCAAACAGCCGCAAAGAACCAGCAATGAAGCAGGATGATCCCGTTTTATTCGGCGGGCAAGCTGGAGGGATTTACGGTCGCCGGTTCCTGTGACGGTACAGGTATTGATCACATATATATCAGCCTGTTCCTGGAAAGAAACAGGCTCGTAGCCAGCTCGCATCATAAGCTCCAGCATAGCTTGAGAATCATACTGATTGACTTTGCAACCAAGCGTATGAAAAGCAACTTTCATGAAATATACTACTCCATTTCTCCAAACAAAGCCAGAATAGCCGCAGAAGCAGCCAGACCAGCGGTTTCCGTACGGAATATGCGGGGCCCGAGGGTAATCGGCTGAAAGGATTCACGGATCATTTCGATTTCGCCGGAGGAGATCCCGCCCTCCGGACCGATCAGAATACCAAGCGAACGTACATCCGTATGCGTTGAATACCATGCTTTGGGGCCGATGGCAGACGTCTCTTCCCAGGGAACAAGGGCAGCATCCATCGAACGCACCAAATCCGGAAGATCATTAACGGAAACAGGAAGAGAAACTTCCGGCAAAAGGCAGCGGCCTGACTGTTTTCCGGCCTCTCGCGCAATCCGCTGCCACCGGGTTTGCTTTTTGCGTTCATCCTCCTGTCTCAGCTGCACAACACATCGTTCCATGCGCACGGGTACAATAGAAGAAACACCGACTTCCACCGCTTTCTGGACAATCCAGTCCATTTTATCCCCTTTAGGAAGTCCCTGAAACAGGGTAATCCGAAGATTCGGTTCTGTGGAGGGGAGGGGACTGATGATCTCCAGAAGTCCGTCTTTCTGTAAAGCGGCCTGAAAACGAAGTCCACGATTCGCAATTTCGATGATATCGCCAGGTTTCAACCGGAGTACGTTTCTGGCATGGTGGACATCCTCTTCTGTCAGCTGAAACAGGCCAGCATCATTTTGAATCGGATAGAATCTATGCATCAAAGGGGCCTCCTGACGCAAAAAGCAGTCCATTCCTCCGTGGAAAGCTGTTCCAGAAACTCATATCCTGCCGATAAAAGTGCGGACCTAACCTCCTCTGTTCGCTCCAGAATAATGCCGGAGCAGATGAGAAGGCCTCCGGGAACAATATGATCCTTCAGCTGAAGCGCCGATGAGATGATAATGTCCGCGATGATATTGGCAACGCAAAGATCACAGATTTCTGAGACCTTGGAGAGCAGGTCTCCCTCCTGGACCTGGATCTTCTGGGATAACCCGTGGTGCGCAACATTCTCCCGGGCGACACGGACCGCATCCGAATCGATATCAATGGCAAGGACTGAACCTGCGCCAGAGAAAGCAGCGCCTAAAGCCAGGATACCGCTGCCGGTGCCAAGATCAATCACCCGCTGACCGGGCTGCAGATATTTCTCCAGGAGCGTCAGACAAAGACGAGTCGTATCATGGTAGCCGCTGCCGAAGGCCATGCCGGGATCCATCTCTATGATATGGTCACCGTCCTCCGGCGTATATTCTTCCCAGGATGGTTTAATCACAAGATGCTGACCAGCCCGAAAAGCATGGTATGATTGTTTCCATGTCTCAGCCCAGTTTTCATCAGGAATCTCGCGAATATCGACAGCCAGCGTTCCATAGTCTGAAGCTTTTTTCCGCAGCTCGCTTAATTGCAGGAAAATTCTCTCTTTCTTATAAAGGAAAGAAGAACCGGATTCAAACCAGCCGTGTACCAGAACGTCTTCCGGCATGCTCTCGATCAACCCCGGATCAATAATTTCCCAGTAGCCATGAGGCTTCGAAGGGTCGGGAATATCTGCCCGGTCCTCGGTCTGCGTACCGACAGCCCCCGCTTCCATCAGCAGGGCGGAAACGTCGTCCGCGCCGAAGGAAGTTGTATGTACAATGAATTCAGCCCAGCTCATCTGTGTTTCTCCTTATCAGATTATTGATGTAATCCAACGATGTAAAACAGTTCGTATTCCCGGAAAAAAAGATTCCTTACGGATGAAACGATTCTATACCGCGAAGCAGCTCGTATTCCCGAATATCACGGGCTGTAGTAAACATATATCGCGTCAGGATTTTTCCCATTCTCCAGTAGAGGCAGAGAAAAGGACAGTCCTCCGCGAACTGTGACTGAATGCGCCAGAGCACCTGCTGATATCCGCTTTGGGATGTTTGCGTACGCAGATCTTCACACAGGCCTGTCATAATATCGTTCCGGTATCGGGTATAATTACCGGTATTTCCGCGCATCAGCATAAAGCCCGGATCCGGAACAGCGTCCATCGCATAGGAAACAAGTGCCAGATCATAAGAACCGGCTTTTAATCGCTCTGTCAGATTCGGAAGTGTCATCGCCTCAATCGTAGTATCGATCCCAACTTCGGAAAGCATATCCGCGATCAGATTAGCGGCTTCCATTCGAACGTCATTTTCCGGTTCTTCGTAGACATAAAATCGAAGATGCAGTCGGACCATCTTGCCATCGCTGTTAAGCTTATCCAGGACGCCGTCTTCATCAGAATCTCCCCATCCGGCCGCTTCCAGCAGGCGGATCGCTTCTTCTTTATTCAGCGTAAAGTATGAGGATACAGTATCGTTGTACATCCACGTTCCGGGATAGAAGGGAAGGTTCGTTGCGGTGGCCAGACCGGAATATACACTTGAAATAATTTTAGAAGTATCCACCACACATCGAATGGCCTGACGAACTTCTTTTGTCAGCTCATAGGAAGCATTATTCATCAGCAGACATTCCAGCTGATTGGTGCGGTACGACATGGAGAGGGAGGATGTTCCTGATTTATACTGAGCAGTGGCGATGGATCGGGAACATACCGCGTCAACCCTTGCATATTCATAGCTTTCCATGACCGCTTTCTGTGTTTCATGGAAGGAAAGCATGATTTCCTGTACCTGAGGCTGAGCCTGCCACCAGTTCGGATTTGCCTGAAGCCAGCAATAATCTCCGGCTCGGAAAGTATTGATCATATAAGGTCCCGTTCCGGGAGGATTATCCGCATTGACCAAAGCAGAAGGAACGACAGGAAAGGTGAGCGCGTAAAGCAGGCCAAAGCAGGCACGCTTGCTCGTTCGAATGACTACAGTCGAATCATCAGCAGAAGAGATGGAAGAAATAAAGTATTTTAAATTTGCATAAAAACCGTGATCGGTCACAGATTCATCGTTGGCTAAATCCAGGATATAGCGGGCGGATGCGACCACATCCTGCGCGGTTAAAGGAGTTCCGTCTGAAAAATAAACATTGGGTCGAATATGAAAGGTCCAGGTTTTTCCGTTGGACGATGCTTCCCAGCTTTGGGCCAGCTTTCCCTGGGGCATGTAGTTATCATCAATATAAATCAAACTTTCATAGATCAGGTTATAAACAGAAAGCATATCCCGTTCCACCGGCAGCAGCGGTTGAATCAGAAGCGTTTTACTGCTTTGAATTCCAAGCACGAGGCTGTTTTCCACATTGCTGGCACACGCACTACCGAGAAGCATGGAGACCGTCAGCGCTATTGTCAACAGTCTCCGAAAAATAGAGCTCCTGATAAATCCCATAGGTTTTCACCACCCTTCCCGCATAGGTTTTCGTAGGACCGTCCGATAGCTGCGAAAGGATCAGAGTTCTCCCATCCTCGCTGTATCGGGAATCGGAAAGCCAGTTAAGCACCTGTCCCTGGCCGGCATGATATGCGCAGGCTACGCAAACAGCATCCCCCTGAAAAAGGCTTGCAAGATAATTTAAATACCAGCATCCAAATCGTATATTGCTTTCCGGATCATACATCCGATCGAAAGCATATCCGGAAACTTTCATTTTCCCGGCAATCCATTCCGCTGTATCAGGCATCAGCTGCATCAGTCCTCTTGCGCCCACCGGCGATTCAGCCCGTGGCTGGAAAGAGCTTTCATTGCGAATGATCGCGGAAACAAAAGCCGGGTTTAGATTGAAGGCAGATGAAGTGGATTCAATCAGCCCCCTGTAGTCCAGTGGATAATTAGCAAAAACTGCCCGCTCTTCCCGCAGATGTTTTTCGGCCTGACGCGTCAGATAAGCGTTCATAAGAGACTGGGCGGTAAATGAAGCAAGCGTCAGAAAAAAAACGACAATCAGGCTGAAGAGCAGGGGAGTCGGCATGCTCCAGGCAATTTTTGCCTTCTGCCTTTTTTTTCGCGCGTCAGACGGACGCTCCATCACGAAGAGCGATTCCTCACGATTTACGGATTCTGAAGGATGATACTGTTCGGCGGAACCCACCGATGATTCTTTTTCCTTTTCCGAAGCGGAAAGGCTGATCGTATTCTGTTGATCATATCTGTCTGATCTTCTGCGCCGGGAGCCGGCAAGGGACATTTCTGCCTCAAGAAGAGGAGGAAGCGTTGAAAGGGTGAATGAAACAGGCCCGGAATTGTCAATAACCACCTGGCTGCGGGCTGCTTTTTCATCTGAAGACAGCACAGATGAGATACGGCTCAACGCCTCCTGCTCCGAAAGGCAGTCTCGGGCCATCAGCCGATGAAGCTGAATATCTTCAGGGACTGTTACGCACCAGACTGTATCGCAGAACCGATCGTATCCTTTTTCAAACAGCAGCGGGTAATCAAGGAAACAGACGCGTATGCCATCCCGCTGTGCATGCTGAATCGCTGATTTCGTGCCGGAAAGCAGAAGCGGAGACATCAGATCATCCAGCGTTTTCCGAGCTTCATGATCTGAAAAAACCATGCGTGCAAGCGCTTTCCGATGAAGCGTTCCATCATCATGAAAAACCTGATTGCCAAATTTCTCGCGAATGAGCGGAAGAGCAGGACCGTCTGGCGCGGTCAGCGATTTCGCAAGAAGATCACCATCAACAATCCGAACACCCGGCTGGGTTTGCAGCCAGGCGCTGACAGTGCTCTTTCCGCATGCAATAGACCCCGTCAGGCCAACGACACGCATAGATCCCTGCTCCTTTCAAAATTCCCGGCAGAGGATTCTGCCGGGAACAAAACAAGATTCAATTAACCCAGCTGTGTTGTAAGCAGCTTTTTCTTCAGTTCGGC
>CAZMFY010000134.1:0-6832 GCA_964565635.1 uncultured Oscillospiraceae bacterium | reverse complement strand
CTGCTCCGGGTCCAGCACCTCCAGCCGCGCGCTTGCCGGATCTCCGTTATAGGACATGGACAGCTTGTCCACTTCGTCCAGAACCATGACGGGATTGGATACGCCGCTCTTCTGAATGGCGTCCATGATCCGGCCCGGCATGGCGCCGATATAGGTGCGCCGGTGTCCCCGGATGTCCGCCTCGTCCCGGACGCCGCCCAGACTGACCCGGACGTATTTCCGCTCCAGGGCCCGGGCAATGCTCTGGCCGATGCTGGTTTTTCCCGTGCCGGGAGCGCCGACAAACAGCAGGATGGAGCCGGACTGGCGCTTTTTCAGATTCATGACCGCGATCTGCTGCAGAATCCGGTCCTTGACCTTCTTCAGCCCGAAGTGGTCCTCTTCAAGAATCCTTTCCGCGTCATCCAGGTTGATTGCGTGGGCAGCTTCCTTCTTCCAGGACAGGCTGGTCAGGAAATCCAGGTAGTTGTACAGCATGCCTGTCTCCGCGCCGCTTGAGCCCTCCTGCTTCAGGCGGTTCAGCAGCTTGTCCGCTTCCCGGCGGGCGGTTTCGTTCATGCCGGATTCCTCGATTTTCATTTCCAGCCGCCGGATATCGGACACGTTTTCCGGATGCATCTCATCCAGCTCCCGCTGCAGATATTCCATCTGCTTCCGGATGGCGGATTCCCGGACGGTTTTCAGATAATCCTCCTGCCTGGCACTGGATCCTTCCTGGCTCAGCCTGGAGATCTCCAGGGTCTCATAGATCATCTTTTCCAGCATGTCCATCCGACGGGATGCGCTGTCCTCCGCCAGGGCCGCATAGCGTTCCTCCTGCGTGATGTTCATCCAGGGAGAACAGGCGGCGGCGATCTCGTTTACGCTGGAGAACTGATTCATCCAGGCCCGGTAGGCGCCTTCCCACTGGGTATCTCTGGAAAAATCCTCCAGGGCCTTCCGAAGCCCTGCCAGCTTTTCGGCTGCGGCCTTCGGATCCGGCTGATCCGTTTCCGCCCGGCGGGAGGCATAAACCTCCACCGTCCGATCAGGCAGAATGTGCACCTCGCCCAGGTTCACCCTGCCCCGGGTGCGGACGGCAAACCAGCCTTCGTCATGAATCTCCGTCACGTATCCCGAGGTGGCGACGGGGTAAAAGCTGTCTTCGGAAAGCGCTTCCCGGGAAAGATCCTCCTTCAGGACCGCCAGGGTCACCTTCTCCTCCCGGCGGGGATCCCGGCCCACCATGGACCGAAAACGCTCGGTCTTCAGATAAACGGCAGCGTCCGGCAGCACCAGTACGCCATAAACCGGTAAAACGGCCATCTTCATTCCTCCTTCAATGGACGCCCGGGCTTGTTAGCACTCAAATCAGATGAGTGCCAGAACCGGGCGGAAAAAATTGCGCCCGCTGCAGGGACGCCCGCAACCTTGACAAACGTCCAGGTTGTGTTAGAATGATTATAACAGAACTTTGACATGTGTCAAGGTTTTATTTCAACTTTTTGCGAACGAAGGAGCAAAGGCGCCATGTACTGCGGGAATAACAAGACGGCCGTGGGGTCTCAGCGGCAGATTGCGGAGGCCCTGCTGGCCCTGCTGCGGGAGGAACGGCTGGACGAGGTGTCCGTCAGCGCCGTCTGCAGGCGGGCGGAGGTTTCCCGGCAGACCTTTTACAGCCTGTTCCAGTCCAAGGAGAACGTGATTACCTTCGCCCTGCGGAACGACTGCGGGTATCCGGCGGAAGAGCATCCGGCGGAGGAATGCCATCCCTCCGCCCGGGAGGTGTGCCGGGGGTTCAGCCGCTATATCATCCGGCATGCGGCGCTGCTGGAGCTGCTGGCGGAGAACGAAGTGATGCCGCTGCTTCGCTCGGTGCTGCGGGAGGATTTTTCCCGCTGTGCGGAGATTCGGGCCTGCATCCGGCCCTCCGCCTGGAAATACGCCGTCGACTATATGGCCGCCGGGATTACCAGCGTGGCGGAAACCTATATTCGCCTGGGGCAGCGGGAAGATGAGGAGCAGCTGACCGAAATCATCAGTGAGCTTCTGCAGGGAGGCTGTTTCCGCATATAAAACAGGATGGGACGGAGCGGACAATGAATCTTTTTGAAACCTATATCTGGGACCTGGACGGCACCCTGATCGATTCCTACGGATCCATCGTTTCCAGCCTCCTGGAGATATCCGGGCGCTGCGGGGCGCCGGATTCCCGGGAGGACATCTTGAAGGCGGTGAAGCGGGGATCGGTATCCGGATATCTCCGAAAGCTGGCGGAAGAAAGCGGAGAGGACTATCAGACGCTGTACGTCCGCTATCGGGAGATCAGCCATGACCGGCTGGAGGAAATCACCCTGATCCCCGGGGCGAAGGAAACCCTGGAGGCGCTGAAAAAAGCCGGGGCGCGGCACGATCTGTATACCCACAGAGGCGCTTCCACCCGGGGGCTGCTGGACCGGCTCGGGCTGACCTCCTTTTTCCGGGAGATCGTTACCTTCGAGCGGGGCTTTCCCCCCAAGCCGTCCGGAGCGGGTGTGCGATATCTGGTGGACAAATACGGCCTGAACAGGGAAAGAACCGCGTACGTGGGCGACCGGGGCATCGATGTGCAGTGTGCGAGGGACGCGGGGGTGCAGGCGGTGCTCTATCTTCCGGAAGATTCCTGCGTGACGCCCACGGGACTGGAAAATCATATTATCCGCAGGCTGGAGGATCTGCTGATCTGACCGCGGAGGGGAAGCTGCCGGAAAAACAGGAAAAAACCATTGCAATTCTTTACGGACCGGAGACGGATGAGTATAATTACCCGCAGAAACCCAAAGGGCTTCCATTCGAAAAGAAGAGGAGGAATATGAGATGAAAAAGTTTGCTGCGATGGCGCTGGCCTTGATGATGTGCCTGAGCATGACGGTTTTGGCCGGCGCGGAGGAAGTCATTACCCTGAAGATGGCCCATATCGGTCCGGAAACCCTGGGCGCGGCGCTGTACGGCTTGGCCACCAGCCGGGGCGCGCAGATCGCCGTGGAGGAGATTAACGCGGCCGGCGGCAAGTACCGCATTGAGCTGATTGACGAGGACGATCAGCATAACCCGGAAGTTTCCCTGAACGCCTATCAGGAGGCGAAGCGCCAGGGCGCCCAGATGATCGTGGGTACCACCACCTCCGACCCCTGTATCGCTGTGGGCGAGGAAGCCTATGCGGACCGGATGTTCATGCTGACCCCCTCGGCCTCTTCCGAGAAGGTGACTGCGGGGAAGGACAACGTATATCAGATGTGCTTCACCGATCCGGCGCAGGGCGTGACCTCCGCCAACTATATCGCGGATCATGCGCTGGGCACCAAGATCGCCGTGATTACCAACGTTTCCGATCCCTATTCCACCGGCATCCGGGACGCCTTCCTGGACACCGCGGAGGAGCGGGGGCTGGAGATTGTCAGCGAGACCGAGTTTAACGAAGGCGACGCGGATTTCTCCGTGCAGGTGAACGATGCCAAGGATAAGGGCGCGGACCTGGTGTTCCTGCCCATCTACTACGGCCCCGCCTCCATGATCATTCAGTATGCGAAGGGCATCGGGTACGCCCCCCTGTTCTTCGGGGTGGACGGCATGGACGGCATTCTGGCGATTCCGGAATTCGATACCGGCCTGGCGGAAGGCGTCATGCTGCTGTGCCCCTTCGCCGCCTCCTCCACGGATGAGCTGACGGTGAAGTTTGTCCAGGCCTATGAAGCCAAGTTCGGCGAGACGCCCATCCAGTTCGCGGCGGACGCCTATGACTGCGTTTACGCGCTGGTTCAGGCCTCCGAGGCCGCCGGCATTACCTCCGACATGAGCGCGGCGGAGTGCTGCGAGAAGCTGATTGCCGCCATGCAGGAGCTGGAGTACACCGGACTGACCGGCACCAGCACCTGGGACGCTTCCGGCGCGGTGACCAAGCAGCCCAAGGTTTACGTGATCAAAGACGGCGCCTACGCGGAGCCCTGAAGGGTGAAGCCCTAGGAAAAACTGTTCCGGTCCTGGAATCCCAGGACCGGATTTGACTTTCTTCCGACGGAATGATACCCTTGTAAAAAATTCGCGCCTGAGGAGCAGGAGCTCCTGAGTCGGGGAGGAAACCTGAGATGGTACAATTTCTGGTGAACCTGGTCAACGGGCTGAGCCTGGGCAGCGTGTATGCCATCATCGCCCTGGGATATACGATGGTGTACGGGATTGCCAAGATGCTGAACTTCGCCCACGGGGACGTGATCATGATCGGCGCCTACATGGCCTATGTGGCGCTGAGGTCGCTGAACCTGCCGCCGCTTCTGGCCACGGCGGCGGCCATGCTTGTATGCACGCTGCTGGGCATGGCGATTGAGAAGGCGGCCTACAAACCGCTGCGGCAGGCGACCTCCCTGGCGGTGCTGATTACGGCCATCGGGGTCAGCTATTTTCTGCAGAATATCGCGCAGCTGATCTGGGGAGCGACCCCTATCAACTATCCGTCGGAATTCATTTCCGTGCCGGCGCTGAGCCTGCTGGACGGACAGCTGCATATTGAGGGCGCCACCCTGGTGACGATCCTGGCCGGCGCTGTGGTGATGGTGGCGCTGACCCTGTTTATCAACCGGACGAAGATTGGGAAGGCCATGCGCTGCGTGTCGGAGGACCGGGGTGCGGCGGAGCTGATGGGGATCAACGTGAACCGGACCATTTCCATCACCTTCGCCATCGGTTCCGCCCTGGCGGCCATCGCGGGGGTGCTGCTGTGGGCCAAGGTCTACAAGCTGGAGCCGACCACCGGAGCACTCCCGGGCATCAAGGCCTTTACGGCGGCGGTGCTGGGCGGCATCGGCTCCATTCCCGGGGCCATGCTGGGGGGGATCCTGCTGGGCGTGATTGAAATCTTCGGCCGGGCGTATGTTTCCACCGCGCTGAGCGATGCCATCGTCTTTTCCGTGCTGATTATCGTGCTGCTGGTGCGGCCTACCGGGCTGCTGGGGAAACCCGTGCGGGAGAAAGTGTGAGGTGGGCCGGATGAAAGTGAAAAAGAAAAACCTTTTCGGAAGATACTGGATCTACCTCTTCGTGGCAGCCGCCTGGATTCTCTGCACGATCCTGATTGACCGGGACATGCTGTCCCCGGTGATCAAGAATCAGCTGATTCCCATCTGCTGCTGGGCGACCATGGCGGTGAGCCTGAACCTGGTGGTCGGCATCAGCGGCGAGCTGAGCCTGGGGCACGCGGGCTTCATGAGCCTGGGCGCCTTCTCCGGACTGATCACCGCCGCCTGGCTGCAGAATGCGGCCCAGGTGAGCAGCCCGGCGGTCCGCCTGGTGCTGGCCATGATCATGGGCGGCCTGATCGCGGGCGTATTCGGATTTCTGATCGGCATTCCCGTGCTGCGGCTGCGGGGCGACTATCTGGCCATCGTGACCCTGGCCTTCGGCGAGATCATTAACAGCCTGGTGATCAATCTCTATGTGAATCTGGACGAGGGCCGGCTGTACTTCAAGTTTCTCAAGGGCCGGGGGCTGCCGGGGATTCCCCTGCTGGCGGGGGCCCAGGGCCCGGACAATGTGGCCAAGATCGCCCTGATCCCCGCGGGATTCATCCTGCTGCTGTTGACCCTCCTGGTGGCGAAGAACATGGTAAACAGCCGTACGGGACGGGCGATCATGGCCACCCGGGATAACCGGATCGCGGCGGAATCGGTGGGGATCAACGTGACCCGATACAAGATGACGGCCTTTGTCACGGCGGCGGTTCTGGCGGGCATGGCGGGGGCCATGTACGGGCTGTTTATGAGCAAGGCTACGAAGCCCACCATGTTCCGATACACCAAATCCATCGACGTGCTGGTGTTCGTGGTGATGGGCGGACTGGGCAACCTGAACGGGTCCGTGATCTCTGCCGCGCTGCTGACCATTCTGCCGGAGCAGCTGCGGTTCCTGAACAATTACCGGATGCTGATCTATGCGGTGGTGCTGATCCTGATGATGCTGGTGTCCAATAACGCCATGGTGCGGGGCTGGGTGGACCAGATCCGGACCCTGTTCCGGAAAAAGGACCGGAAGGAGCTGCAGCAGGTGATGGAGGCCAGCCGAACGGGCGGAAAAGGAGGGAGCCGGGCATGAGCGAACCCATTCGCAAGCGGAACGCGGACACAAGGATGGTGCCGGTTCCCTCGGAAAGCATCATTCCGGAGCGGGACCTGGGTTATATGCCGGTGCTGGAATGCAAGCATCTGGGCATCGACTTCGGCGGGCTGACGGCGGTAGAGGATTTTAATCTGACCATCGGAAAGACGGAGATCGCGGGGCTGATCGGTCCCAACGGAGCGGGAAAAACCACGGTGTTCAACCTGCTGACCAAGGTGTACGAGCCGACCCGGGGCACCGTGATGATCAACGGGATTGACATGCACGGCATGGATACGGTGGCGGCCAGCCGGCACGGCATTGCCCGAACCTTCCAGAACATCCGGCTTTTTTCCAACATGACCGTGGAAGACAACGTACGCATCGGCCTGCACAACCAGGTAAAGTATGGCATGGCATCCGGGATCCTTCGACTTCCGGCCTACTGGCGGAAGGAACGGGAACAGCATGAGAAGGCGCTGGAGCTGCTGAGCATTTTCGGCATGCAGGACATGGGGGAGATGCAGGCAGGGAGCCTGCCCTACGGGGCGCAGCGGCGGCTGGAGATCGTACGGGCGCTGGCGACAAATCCCAGCCTGCTGCTGCTGGATGAGCCGGCGGCGGGGATGAATCCCCATGAGACCCAGGAGCTGATGGATAACATTATCCGGATCCGGGATCAGTTCCAGATCGCCGTGATGCTGATCGAGCATGACATGAACCTGGT
>CAZMFY010000133.1:0-6892 GCA_964565635.1 uncultured Oscillospiraceae bacterium | reverse complement strand
TAGCCTGAATCTCCTTGAAATCATACATGCGGCAAAGCCCTCCTCTTATTTATTAATGACGTTCCTCAGAATAACAAAAGGACTGGGGGATTGCAAGCGTCTGACGCAAGATTTGGCGATCAGCTTGACTTTGGAGGCCGGGAAAGCTATACTACTATCTGATCAATCGGGTGAGGTACGGCATGATGAATGATATGCAGAAGACAGACGACAGACTCAAAGTATTCCAGACCGCGGCGCTGATCGGTGATATTATGTTGAAAAACGGCGCGGAGACTTATCGTGTTGAAGATACGGTGCGCAGAGTCCTGCGGACGGCCGGTGTAACAGACGCGGAAGCGGTCGCGACTCTGACTGGGCTTACGATCTCGCTCGAAGACCCTTCTTCTGCTCCGATGACGAGTGTACGGCGTGTAGATACGCGGATCAGCCATCTCGGCAAGATCGAAGTCGCAAACGAGATCTCACGCGAATATGTATCCGGTAAAATCACGATCGATAAAGCTTACGAAAGGCTGCAGGCACTTGACGCGGATCCGATGCGCTATAACTGGAAGATCGTGATCCTGGTATTCTCCCTGACCTGCGGATGTGTCTGCCTGCTTTTCGGCGGGACTATGAGGGACTTCGCCGCGACACTGCTCGCAGGTCTCCTTTACGGCTGTTTTGCCTATCTTACGGACAGGATCCCGTTCAACAGTTTTCTTAAGACGATGCTGGCCTCGTTCCTGATCGGTCTGTTTGCGCTTCTGTTCACTTACGGGATCCCGATCGCGGAGCATCCGGACCTTGTCATCGCCGGCTGCATCATGCCGCTCGTACCAGGCCTCAGCATTATGAACGGTATCCAGGATACGCTCTACGGCGATTATTTGTCAGGTCTTGCGAGGCTGATCGAAGCCTTCCTGACAGCACTTCTGATCGCGGGCGGAGCCGGTCTCCTGATGCAGGGACTCCCCGAATCGCTCTCCTATCAGCCGTCCGGATCCCCGTACCAGGAGCTGGCGGCGAAGAAATTGGACACCTGATAGCCGAAGGAGCCGTAATAGGGATGCTCCTGGATCGCCATCAGCTGTACCGTATTGTATCCCAGCTTTTTGATCCGGGGCAGTACCTGCTCCGCGAACTCCGCGTAGGTGCCGACCTTCTCCTCCTTCGTGGCCATGCCCACATGCGCCTCATAGATCAGCGGCGCCTCCGGTGCCCGATCCCTGTATCCCGCGTCGGTCCAGGCATAGGGAGCCGGATCCCAGACCTGGGCGCAGAGCATATGGGTCTGCTCGTCATGATGCGCCCGGAAGGTATAGGCGGGCAGCCGCTCGAACCCGCTGCCGTCCTTTTCCACCCACAGCTTGATATTCTGCCCGTGGACCAGGGCGTCCCGGCCGGTCAGCTGAATCTCCCAGACCCCGTTGTCCTTCCGTTCCATCGGATGGCTGGTATGGCTCCAGCCGTTAAAATCCCCGGTCAGATACGCCGCGTCCGCGCCGGGCAGCCATTCCCGGGCGACCCAGCCTGACTCGGTCCGATGAATGCCAAAGTACAGATAGCCGTCGGCAAAATCCGCCAGCGACTTCTTATTGTCAACCAGCTGCCTGCGCCGGTCCTTAAACCGGTCCATCCGAAGATCGATCTCCCCGCTGTAGGGGGCCAGCCAGGGATCAATCCGCGTCAGCTCATAGGGGCCCACCAGTTTCCGTACGTCCATCCTTTATCGCTCCTTTCAGCCACTCTTCCGTATGCGTTTCTCCGCCCGCGCAGCCGGGCGTCCGTTTGTTTCTTCCTGTCCGCGCCGCCGGGCGCTCGTCTGATTCTCCCCGGCTGCGCCGCCGTGTGACCGTGTGCGCGCTTGTACGCCCGCGCTTCCGCGCGTCCGTCTGTCCTTCCCTGCCCGGGCCCGGCTCAGGGGGCTTTCGATACCGGGGTGCCTCCGGCCGTGTAATACCGGGTTTCCGTCAGCTGCCCGTTCCCGTCGTAGTCATAGACCCGGGAGGCGATGCCCTCCGCGTTCTCCTTCGGGGATCCGTCCTCTCCCAGGAAGGTTTCCTTGATCACCAGACCCTTTTTATTGGTTTCCTGCCGCAGGGCCGCATATCCGTTCCCCATGGGAATCTGCTGCTCCTGGGCGTCGAACCGGCGGATGACGCAGACCGTATCGCTTTCCCAGGTCCTGGTCTGCATGGCGTATCCCAGCCCCGGATCGGTGAGCGCCCCGGAAAGATCATAGTATTTCACGCTGATCTCCCGGTTTTTCCGGTCCAGCTCCCGGGTCAGGGAGGCCCAGCCCTCCTGGCAGGCCGCCGGGGATCCGTCCGCGTGCTCAAAGCGAATGCCGGTGACCTTGTTGCTCTTGTTGACGCTCTGAATCATCACTGCGTATCCCGCGGGCACGTCCACCGGATTTCTGTTCTCATCCAGATAGGTGGTCTTTGTCAGGGTGTTTCCCCGGTAATCGTTCTTCACCTGGGCATATCCCAGGGCGGGCACCATCACGAGGTTGTTGTTATGATCGTAATAGCTGGCGGAAGTCACCCCGCCGCCGGACATATAGGATACCTTCACCCGGGCATAGCCCTCCGCGCAGTCCACCCGGTCCCCGTTCCGGTCCATATAAACCGTTTCCTCCAGCCGGTGCTTATTCCCGTAGGTCAGGGCCCGGCTGTAATATCCGCCCTGCACCTGCACGGGCTCCCCCGCCGCGTCGTAATATTTCTCCGTCACCGTATTGCCGCTGTAGCTGAGGGTCACGAAGGCATATCCCTCCGGGGCCACGGCAATCTTCCCGGTTTCATCCACCCAGGTCCGCCGGACCACCTTCCGGAATTTAATTTCCTCCTGCCATTCCGCCCCGGCGGAGGAGATCATCCCCAGCAGCATCAGGGAGGCCAGCAGGCCGGAACAAACTCTGCGCATATTCATGATGAAGCTCTTTCCCTTTCTATGCAGGATCCTGTCCGACAAAAGAGTATACCAGAAAGCGGTGCTTCTTTCAACCGTCCGCTTTTCTCGCCGCGGCCGCCTCCGGCCTGTTCCCCGCCGGGCCCTTCTTCTTCGCCGTCAGATCCCCGCTGATCTTCCTTTCCAACAGATAGACGCCGATATACACCCCGATGCCGAAGACCATCAGCAGCGCCAGCGCCAGCCATTCCATGCCCTTCAGATTCGTCAGATAGAATACGGGCTCGAAGAGGGTGGCGCTGAGCACAAACAGCGCCGCCGCCCCGGCCACAACCCCCAGCCGGGGAAGATTGAAGGGCCAGGCCACCCGGACCAGCACCGTGACGCCGATCAACGCCGCCGTCCAGGTGGCCAGGGTGGCGCAGACCGTCTGATCCCAGCCGAAGAGGGGCAGCACCGTAGCCACCGCGCCGCACAGGGCCACCGCCACGCCCCCGGGCAGGGCCCGGAGGGTCACCCGCTTCAGGAAATCCCCCTGGATCCGGTCCCGGGTCTTCTCCAGCGCCAGCAGGAAGCCGGGGATGCCCACGGTGCAGGTGCTGACCAGGCTCATCTGGATGGGCATGAAGGGATAGGGCCCCGGCAGAAACAGCGCCAGCAGCGTCAGCAGCAGGCTGAAGATGGTCTTCGTCAGAAAGAGGGTGGCCGACCGGGAAATATTGTTAATGACCCGGCGGCCTTCCAGCAGGATCTCCGGCACCGCTTCAAAATCGCTGCGCAGCAGGGTGATCATAGCCGTGCTCCGAACCGCGTCGGCGCCTTCCGCCATGGCAATGGAGCAGTCTGCCGCCCGCAGCGCGGGAATATCGTTCACGCCGTCGCCGGTCATGGCTACGGTATGCCCCTTCTCCTTCAGCGCGATGATCAGCCTCTTCTTCTGTTCCGGGGTCACCCGGCCGAAAACCGTATACTTTTCGCAGGCCTCCCGGATCGCTTCCTCCGTGCTCAGGGTCCGGGCGTCCACGTACTCCTCCGCCTGCCCGATGCCCGCCTCGCCTGCGATCCGGGAAACGGTGAGGGGATCATCCCCGGAAATCACCTTCATGGTGACCCCTTCCTGGGCGAAGTAGTTTACGGTTTCCCGGGCCCGGGGGCGAATCTCGTCCTTCAGGCTCAGCAGGGCCAGGATCCGGGTCACCTCCGGCAGCACGTCCCCCTGAATCACGCCCCGGGCCTCCGCCAGCACCAGCAGCCGTCGGCCCTCCTTCGTCAGGGCTTCGGTCTGCTCCCGCAGCGCCTCCGGCACCTTCCCGGCCAGGGCATATTCCGGCGCCCCCAGAATATAGGTCACACCGTCCTCAAAAGTCGCGGCGGATTTTTTCCGCGCGGAGGAGAAGGGCTGAATGGCCACCGGGATCTCCGAGCCGGAGCCCACCGCTTCCCGCAGCGCCTCCAGGGTTCCGCCCCGGTCGTCAAAGGCTCCCAGGAACCGGCGCAGCGCTTCCCGGGCTTCTTCTTCCTCGCAGTCCTGGGGAATCAGCGTCTCCAGCTTCATGTGCCCGCTGGTCAGGGTGCCGGTCTTGTCCAGGCAGAGCACGTCCACCCGGGCCAGCCCCTCGATGCCGTTGAGGGACTGCACCAGCACGTTTTTCTTGGCCAGCCGCAGCAGCCCTACCGTCAGGGCAATCGAGGTCAGCAGGATCAGTCCCTCCGGAATCATTCCCAGCACAGCGGCCACCGTGGGCGGAACCGCCCTCGAAACCGTCAGCCCCAGGATCCGGGTCGCCTTCAGAAACAGCAGCAGCCCCAGGGGCAGCACCGCCAGGCTGTCCCATTGGATCAGCCGGTTCATCTCCTTCTCCAGGCCGGAGACCGTCTTCCTGTGGGTTTTCGCTTCCCGGGTCAGCTTTCCCAGATAGCTGTCCTCCCCCACGTATACCGCCTGGCAGACGCATCTTCCCTCCGTCAGATAGGAGCCGGAATACATCCAGGCGCCGGCGGCTTTGGGAATGTCGTCGCTCTCCCCCGTCAGCAGGCTTTCGTCCGCCCGGCCGTTTCCGGAGATCACCACCGCGTCCGCCGTCACCTGATCCCCGGCCCGCAGCACCATCAGATCCCCTTCCGCCACCTGCTCCGGCAGCAGCTGGATCTCCTGCCCCTCCCGGATGACCCGGACCCGGGCGGCCCGGAGCAGCTTCAGCCGGCGGATGGTGTTTCGGGCCCGGATCTCCTGAACGATGGCGATGCCAGTATTCAGGGCCACCACGGCCACAAAAAGCATGTTCCGGTAGCTGCCCACCAGCAGCAGCGCCAGGGCCAGCAGCAGATTCAGGCCGTTGAAGAGGGTGAAAATATTGTCCGTAATAATCCGGTAAACCGGCTTTCCTTCATCCGGCGGAAGCAGGTTTTTTTTACGATTCTCGGCCTCCGCTTCCGTCAGGCCTTCCGATCCCGTGCGAATCCAGCCTGTCGGCAGGGAGGATGGGCGCTCCAGCGATTTTTTCATAGGCATCTCCCATTCGTCTGTGTATCTCCCATTATAGAGGGAAAATCCTTCCGTGGCAAGCATTCTTCTCTTGCGAATCCCCGGCTTTTCGAGTATACTCCTCTCAGATTTCGGAAAGGAGCTTTTCCAGAATGTCCGTTCCTCCTCATGTGCTTTCCGCCGTTTTTAGCGATGAATCCCCGGCCTACCGCGTCCCCTCGGAGCCGGAGGTTGGAGATTCCGTCATCATCCGCCTTCGCGTGGCCCGTGGGAGCGCCCACCGGGTGGTTCTGCTGATGCAGTCCCTGGAGGTGGGCTCCCTGATGGTGAAGGCCCGGAGCGACGATTTTTTCGATTATTATGAGGCCGGCATCTTCTGCGACGATACGGAGGTCATGTACCGCTTTCTCATCGAGGGCGTGGATCATGTGAAAATCGCCTATGACAAGAGCGGCGCACGGGCCCGGGAGGACGGGGGCATTCCGGAGTTCCACGACGTCTACGCCTTCCGCTTCATGCCCGGCTTCCATGTGCCCGCCTGGGCGAAAGGCTCCGTGCAGTATCAGATCTTTACGGACCGGTTCTGCAACGGGGATCCTTCCAACGACGTGACGGACTATGAATATTATTATACCGTGGATCACGCCCGCCACGCGGAATCCTGGGACGCCCTGCCCACGGATACGGATTTCTGCTGCTTCTACGGCGGGGATCTGCAGGGGATTCTGGACAAGCTGGACTATCTCCAGTCCCTCGGGGTAGAGACTCTCTATCTGAATCCCATTTTCGTATCCCCCTCCAGCCATAAGTATGACACCCAGGATTACGCCCACGTGGATCCCCATTTCGGCGTCATTACCGACGATCTGGAGCATCCCATGAAGATCTGGGAGAAGCATAACGGCTTCGCGGCCCGGTACATCCGCCGGGTCACCTCCATGGAGAATCTGGAAAAGAGCGACGATCTGTTCGCCGACCTCTGCCGGGAGCTCCACACCCGGGGGATGAAAATCATTCTGGACGGGGTGTTTAACCACTGCGGTTCCTTCAATAAGTGGATGGATTATGAGGGAATCTATCTGGGCAAGGCCGGATTCCAGCCCGGCGCCTATCAGAACGTAAACAGCCCCTACCGTACCTATTTTCATTTCAATGACGCCAATAACGGCCGCTCCCCCGCCTACGAGGGCTGGTGGGGATATGCCACCCTGCCGAAGCTGAATTATGAAAGCTCCCCCGCCCTGTGCGAAGAGATTTACCGGATCGCGGAAAAATGGGCCGCGCCGCCCTATTCCATCGACGGCTGGCGGCTGGACGTGGCCGCGGATGTAGGCCACAGTCCCGAATTCAACCACCAGTTCTGGCACACCTTCCGCCAGCGGGTCAAGGGGGTCAACCCGGATCTGCTGATCGTGGCGGAGCATTACGGCGATCCCTCCTCCTGGCTCCAGGGGCAGCCAGGTTCCAGATCCGCACCTGCGCTGCGTCGTCGCTGTCCAGGTCGCAGGG
>CAZMFY010000132.1:2222-6915 GCA_964565635.1 uncultured Oscillospiraceae bacterium | reverse complement strand
CGATGAACTTCTGCATCCGTGAGAAGTCAATATCCCACTTGCCGTCGCTTTTGCGCGTGACACGCACCAGTGAACCGGGGGCCTCATTGGCCCACATGGACATACACACGATCCGATCCGCCAGGGTCAGCGCTTCTGTCTGATCGTGGGTCACATACAGGATCGTAGCCTTCAGACGCTTGTGGAGCAGGAGAATTTCACGCCGGGTTGCGCTTCGAAGCTTTGCGTCAAGGTTGGACAGCGGTTCATCAAACAGGAACACCTTCGGATTTCTCACGATAGAGCGTCCCATGGCAACACGCTGGCGCTGTCCGCCGGACAGCTGACTCGGCTTTTTGTTCAGCTGGGCGGTCAGATCAAGAATTTCCGCGGCGGCCAGTACCTTCTTATGAATCACATTGGGGTCTTCTTTCCGCAGGGTTAAGGAGAACGCCATGTTTTCATAGATGGTCATGTGGCCATACAGCGCATAATTCTGGAACACCATGGCCATATCACGATCTTTGGCCGGCGCCTGCGTGATATCCTTCCCATCCAGCAGCAGTTCGCCCCGGGAAATGTCTTCCAAACCGGCAACCATACGCAGCGTGGTTGATTTTCCGCATCCGGAAGGGCCCACCAGCACGATCAGCTCGCCGTCCTTTACGTCCAGGTTAAAATCATAGACCGCCTGGACGTTATTGTCGTATATTTTCTCGATATGATGAAGTTGAAGCTCTGCCATTTTGCTTCCTCCTTACGCTTTCGCCGCTTCCAAAGAAGCAATATGAGCGGTGAGCGCTTTACATTTTTTCCAGTTGATGATGGCACTGGCTACCAGGCAAACAGCCGACAGCGCCAGACAGATAATCATAAAGATGAACTGCCCGTCTCCCATGACAGGAACACCGGAGATGACTGCGCTGTGAGCCTGAACGGGATAGATAAAGATCCGGAGGATCTGAATGACTCCCAGGACGAGCAGAAGCCAGGTATAGTTTTTCTGATATCCCTTCACCCCTTCGGAAGCAAGGAAGGTAGCCAGCAGGAAAACCAGATTATAGATAATGGAAGCGCCGATCAGGATCGTATAATAATAGTTTCCTACATCGGACTTATAAAGACTGATAAAGAAGAGCACGTCGGAGACGATAGCCAGAATCGCCAGTCGGGAGGAGGTGGTATTCTTGGTATAACGCATACGATCAAGCTTAATATTCTCTTCGTTCATGCTTTACACCGCCTTTCCGGCCAGCAGAGCAGATTCGCCCTGCATGAGCCTTCTTTTCCAGATTACATTTACAGTCAGAAGCACGGCCGCAACAAGCAACAGCGCAAAAACCAGATAGTGGATATCGAACCAGAAGGTGGAAGACTGCGTCAGGTTCGGTGTATCCCAGACTTCCGACCACATCTCCAGAGATTCAAAATCCAGGGTTGTCAGAAACTGGTTCTTAAACGCGCTGATCTGCAGATGCGCCCAGACGGCGACACCTACTTCCGCGATTACGTTCAAAGCGGTCGCAATATAATTCCCGATATAGTATTTCCGACGGGAGGCGGTATTGGTTACAAAAAGCAGCGCCGCCAGCAGAATCAGCGCGATGGAACTGATGAGCAGCTGATGGTTAAATGGCTGCATATCATAGTAGATGATGGAGCCGGGCACATCGGTTTCTTCCAGATTATCCGGGTTCCTCATCATGGGATAGAGGCTGTCATACAAATCCGTCAGCATGCCCAGCGAATAGACAAACACGAGCGCGGCAGCGATCAGGGCGAAAATGCAGAAGATTCGCTGGAGCTTCATTTGTTTTTTATACATGACGATTCCCCCTGCCTTTTTTTCCCGTTTTCCCCTGCGCCTTCCCGGAAGAAGGCGAAGGGGAAAAACATCGGGATATTCTTTTCGGAAACAGAAGACTCAGCGTTTCATGTTTCCTGCTTTCATCAGAAGGATGAATGATTGATTACTTCGCAAGTCCTTCATAGTAGGTCAGCAGCTTTTTCCAGGCGCTGGTCCGCAGAGCCAGATACTGCTTTCCATGCCATTCACCGTTCACCTTGGCAGCAATATTCTCAGCGGTGTCGTCCAGACCGTTGACAATGATCGTCACAAACAGATTCTCGCCGCCCTTGGAAGAGGAGAACTTGCCGTTAGAGGTCAGCTCAGCGTAGGAATTGAGCATGTCTGTTTCAGACTTGGTGTTGGGCAGCACGGTGGGGATGGAGGTGTACCAGGAATTCTCAGCGACCTCCAGCAGCGGGTGCTTGATGGTTCCCAGGCCGATGGCGTTGGAGATGTAGCCGGCACCCTCTCTGCCGATGTCATGCGTGCACTGATACTCGAAAGCCTGGCTCTTCACAAAGGACAGGGTAGAGCCCAGGAACTGACGGGCGTAATTGGTGTAGTTGCCATTCGCCTTTTCCCACAGCTCGGCATAGGTGGCATCCGCGATGACGGGCATTTCCTTGCCGTTGAAGAGGAAGGTTTCTCCTTCCTTCCGGAAGGCGGCGGGACCGTAAGACATCAGGATCTGACCTTCATCAGAGTAAGCATAATCGATCAGGGCAAGCGCTTTTTCCAGCGCGCCGGGATTGCTTTCCACACCAGCCTTGGAGATGGCCCAGGCATCAGTCTTCACGGAACGCCAGGATTCAGTGAACCGCATAAAGACGCCGCCTTCGGTGCCATCGAACCACTTAGCTACCGGGACCATGATCGCCATGTACTTTTCGCCTTCCTGCAGCTTGGTGGCGTTCATGACGGTCTGAGTCTGGTTGTAGTCGTAGGAGATGAAGCCGTTGTCATTCTCCAGATACATGGAGGAATTTTCTTCGGATTCATCAATGTATGCCTTGGAGATCAGACCCTCGGCCGCCATGTCGTGCATCTTGGCCAGGGCAGTATAGGTAGCAGCTTCCTGACGGGCATCATGCAGGGAGCCATCCGTCTCGAAATACAGATAGTCCTGACGAGATTCCAGGCCGCGGACGCCGAAAAGATGACCGGCAAACCGGAACAGGTCTACCCGGCGCTGATTATTGTTATCTTCGCGGGAGAACATGCCCTGGATGGAATCGGTACCGTTCAGGCTCTGGGGATTGGCGACCACGCAGCGGAGCAGGGCGACCAGCTCATCCACATCCCAGGCCGCGTTCTGGCCGATGAAGAGGTTGGAACGGGTGGTTCCATAATGGCCATTGTAGGTCTTATCGATGTATTCACGGAGCATGTTGACGGCTTCCACGCCGGACATGGCACCGCGCTCATTCATCTTTGCGATGATGTTGCCGTATGCATCATAGTCCTTGGTCACGATTTCAGTGGCGGTTCCGTCCAGGGTGGGCGTCTCGATTTCCACTTTGCCCTCAGTAGGCATATAGGGGGTATAGACGGGAGCGGCTGTGTCCTTGCATGCATCGGCAGTGAATTCGCCTTCGCCGTCCAGCAGTTTCATGGCATAATCAGCTCTCATCAGCGGCATCCGCTCAATATCGTTGACACCGTCAAAATAGGGGCTGAAGTAAATAGCGCCGGTACCAATGTTGCCCATGATGGAGAGCCGGACGATGGGGTTGGCATCCAGATAGGCCTTGAAATTCGGCAGCTGATCCATGTAGTCCGCCAGATTCACCAGCATCCCGGTTTCACCATACTCGTTCAGCGTGGTGGCAGGTCCGGAGACCATATCCACTTCAACGAGGCGGTCTTTCCAGTACTCAAATTCCTTGGCCGCGCTGTTGCCCTGATACTTGCTTTCGAACTTTACGCCAAGGATTTCCTCCAGGGCTACCCAGGTGGGCTTCAGATCGCCGGCATTATAGGTCTTGCCGTCCGCGAGGGTCACGCCTTCGCCGGCGGTTTCAGAATCGAAAGTAATACCGGTCTTGGCGCTGTTATAGCCGGTGGCCATCCGCAGCGTGACAGTGCTTTCTGCGTTCGCAACCGCGACCATGGAGATCAGCATCGCTGCGCACAGAACCAGAGACAGAATCCGTTTCATAAATGATTCCTCCTTGTTATATTGACGCACACTCCCGGAAAAGGGGAGGTGGAGTCATTCGTTTTACTCCTTTACGCCGCCGGCGTTGGCACCCTTGGCGAAATACTTCTGGATAAAGGGATAGATAATCAGAATCGGAACGATGGAGCAGACAATCAGCGCGAAGATCACTGAATCGGCCGCATAATTCTCTGTCCATGTGGCCAGCTGTTCCAGATCCGTGTATTGCTCCAGCTTGTTGCGGATAAAGACCTGCAGGGGCTGTTCGTTCGGATTGGAGATCATCTGCCGGGCCCAGAAATAACCGTTCCAGCGGCTGATGGCAAAGAAGAGGGCAACGGTGGCAATGGTGGATTTGCTCATGGGGATAAAGACTTTCGTCAGGACCTGCGTCTCGGAAGCGCCGTCCACAATGGCCGCTTCCTCAATTTCCGAAGGTACGCCTTCGAAGGCGTTCCTAAGCAAAATAATGTTCATGGCCGCCATACCCATGGCAATGACCACAAGCCATTTGTCATCCATGATGCCGATCCCGTTGAATACCTGCTTGGTGGCAATGTAATTCAGATACTGGGGAACAATACCGGCACTGAACCACATGGTGAAAACCAGGAAGAAATTGAAAAACGTGCGGAAAAGCAGGCGCTTTTTGCTCAGGGCATAGCCGCCAAGAATCGCTACAAACAGGGACCAGATGGTGCCGTAGA
>CAZMFY010000132.1:0-2212 GCA_964565635.1 uncultured Oscillospiraceae bacterium | reverse complement strand
CCCTCGCCGTAGATGGTCAGGAACAGCGTATTGGAGTAAGAGTTCCAGAATTCATTGCTGCTGAACATATACCGGAAGGCATCAAACTGAACATCCTTCGGGAACAGAATCAGTTCCTTATATTCCACCGCATGCCGTCCGCTGATGGAGGCCGAGATGGCATAGAGGAAGGGATAAAGACACAGCAGTGCGAAAACGATCATAAAGGTGTAGGCAATAATCTGGAAAATCCGCTCGGAGATTTCAAGCTTTCTTTTCATTCTTTAAAACCTCCTTCAATCAATACAAGCTCACATTGGAGGCCTTGCGTGCGATTGTGTTGGCGCCGATTACCAGCAGCATGCCAACAACGTTGTTCATCATTTCCGCCGCGGAGGCCAGGCCGCTCTGGCTGCTCTTTACGCGCCAGGCGAAGGTGGACACAACCTCTGCCGTCTGATAAGCGGCAATCCGTCCCTCACTCAGCAGCAAAACCTTTTCATAGCCTATGCTCAGCATGGAACCGATCCGGGTGATCAGCATGATCACGATGGTGGAGAGAATACTGGGCAGCACTACATACCGCATCTGCGCCCACTTACCCGCGCCGTCAATCTGGGCGGCTTCGTAGCTGGTGGGGGAGATGGCGATAATTGCCGCAAAGAAGACGATACTGTCATAGCCGGCAGTTTCCCAGATTCCGGAGATCTGATAGATCGCACGGAAATAGGCGGGGTTGTTCAGCAAACCATTCTGCGCAGCCTCCTTGGAAATCAGTCCGAGAGAGGCAAGGGCCTGGGAAAGAATTCCGGGAGGAGTATTACTGGCGGCACTGCCCTGCTTGATCAGCATTACAACCAGAGAGGTCATGACTACGGTAGACATGAACTTGGGCAGATAAGTCATCACCTGCAACGCGCTGCGGGTCAGATCGCCGCGGATCTCATTAAAGAACAGCGCCAGGATGATCGGCATGGGGAAACCGAATAGCAGCCCATAGAAGCTCAGCAGGAAGGTGTTCCGCATAGCGCGCCAGAAATCCGTGCTAAGCCCTGCGTAGGTACCCGTGCCCATCAGAAGGCCCTTAAAATTGGAGAAACCTTTAAAATACTGTTCCGCAACAGGTTTAACCGCGTCGTCCACCTTGAAGGAGCCCAAAAGCTCATACATCGGTAAATAACGCCAGAACAGGAACACCAGAATCGTAGGAACCAGCATCAGATACAGACGCCAGTCCTTCAGGATGGTGCGTCCGACGTGGAGCCAGTAATGCTTCTCCACATCGTCCCGAACAACCTGCTCAGGATCTTCCCGCCAGGTGCCGGTTTCTTTGTCGAGAATCAGGTAATCCCCAGTCTGTTGCTTCATGCACATTCCTCCGTTCACGGCCCTGGAGACGGGCCAGGTTTCTTTGAAATGGAATGCGGTCTGTTCCGGAAGAATGACTCATCCCATTTCCTTGTTTTACGCGATATAATCGCGAAAAGGATCACGTTTTTTCTTCGTCCCGAATACGATTCAGGTAGTGCGCCTGATCCTCCAGCATACCATCGAGTCGGCGAACAATCCACAAGACAATCAGCGTAAAGAGATCAGTAATGACGTCCGTTGTGAAATAGCCCAGCGCCTGAACAGGCGTAAAACCGAAGAAAAGGGATACAACAGCACGACCGATCTGGATCAGGAGAAGTACGGCCAGCCCTAAGGCAAGCGCATAAACGTTCTTCTTTATACTGCCCTCATCCCGACGCCATCGGGATAGAAAGGGAAGCAAGAGAAGGGGAAAAAGATTACCAACACAGTAGATCACATACTGGGAGGATTTCGCTCCGGAAAGAACACAGACCAGAATTCCTCCGAGTAAGGCATGGATTGCAGCCCATGGCCCCCAACGGATGATCAAAATGGCCACCAGCGTCGGAACGACGGAAACCGTATAGGGCTGACCGGGAAACCACTTGGTTGAGGCAACGATAATGACGCTTTCAAACAAGAGAAGCATCAGTGCGAAAAGAAAAAGATCCACAGTACGGTACCAACGCAGACTCCCTCTTTTCCTCACTGCATCCCCTCCAAATCTGTATAGACAATTGCGTCATTTTGCATGGTGATATTGTACATGTAAAAAAGAAGAATGTACAGAGAGAATTTATTGCAATTCTTTTAAAATAATAAAAAACTCCATTCATTCCGACGGAGAGGATGACCTCTCCGTGAAACGTCAGGGCTGCTT
>CAZMFY010000131.1:0-6925 GCA_964565635.1 uncultured Oscillospiraceae bacterium | reverse complement strand
GATCTGCGCCTACATGGCGGAGCACATCAAGTATTGCGCGGGAACGCTGCTCCAGCATTTTCTTGGCGCTCCGGCCTGGCTTGACACCTGGTATGTAGATCACGGCCTGTCCCTTCTGATTTATGGAAGCGTCTATTTCCTGTTCGTCAGACGAATATGCAGCAAGGGTCACTATCTCACCTCCGCGCTGCGTTCCTTCAATCTGTTCTTAATCTCCATGGCGCTGATGTACTTTTTAAGCGTCTATCTGATCAGCCTGGATCTGGCCTGGATTCACTCGATCTATACGCTTATCTTTATTATCGTGCTGATGATCAGCGAAATCCGCAGCAGCACGCAGCTGCGCCTGCAGGAGGATATACAGACCAGGGAAAAAATCTGGGCACTGAACAAAGCCCAATACGAAATGAGCAAGGAAAACATCGCCCTGATCAATCGCAAGAGCCACGACCTGAAGCGGCAGATCGCCGCGCTGCGTACAGTGGGCAGCCCGGAGGAGCAGCATGCGGCGATCGCGGAAATCGAGCAGGCCGTGCAGATTTACGAAAACACCTTCCACACCGGCAGCAAAGCGCTGGACACGGTGCTGACCCGGGAAGCGCTCATCTGCGGCCAGAACCACATTGAATTATCGGTGGTGGCGGACGGAAAGCTGCTGAGCTTTATTCGGTCGGTGGATTTATACACCATGCTGTCCAACATTCTGGACAACGCCATCGAAGCCAACCTGCGCATCGAGGAAGAAAGCAAGCGGTCCATTCATCTGTCCGTACACGAAAAGAAGGGCCTGATTCTGCTCCAGTGCGAGAACCCCTATGCCGGTTCCGTCATGATGAAAGACGGTCTGCCCGAAACCAGCAAGGCAGACCGGGAAAACCACGGCATCGGCACCCGGAGCATCCTGTCCACCGCTGCCCAGTACGGCGGTACGGTGCGCATCAATACGCAGCAGAACATGTACGTGCTGCGGATCATTTTTCCATCGCAGGATGCCAGCCAGGACGAAAAAAAGACAAGTTAGGACAAAATTGAAGCAAAACCAAAAGTCCATGCTATCCTCCGGTCATCAAGCGCGGGAACACCCCGCCAAAGATGAAGGAGGATTTTTTCCATGAAGAAGTTTGCTGCTCTGATCCTGTCCCTGGTTCTGGCTCTTTCCTGCTGCGCGGCGCTGGCCGACAGCACCTATACCCATGCCTTCACCGCCGAAGAGCTGGCCGGCACCACTGATATGAACGGTTTCGTTTCCGCGCTGGCCCTCACCGAGCTGAACACGCTGGTCCTCAAGGACGACGGCACCTACGAATACACCAAGCTGATGGCTTATATCAATGAAGCCGGCGAAGTGATCGAAGTGACCGGAGAAAACGGCACCATGCGGTTTGAAATCCGCTATGTGTACACCGGATCCTACACCCAGGAGGGCGATCAGGTGACCCTGAACGTTCCCGATGATTGCGAATTCACCGAAGACTGGGGCGTGCTGGTAGACGGAGGCTACATGAAGAATTCCTCCGGCAAGGCCTCCGAGGGCGCCCGTGTGACCAACTACGAAGGCACCGACTATGATCCCATGGATAACTTCGGCAGCCAGGTTTACAAGTTCGTGGGCCACGACGCGCCCGTGAATGTTACCGTAAACGCGGACGGCACCTTCACCTACAACGCTGTCGCTTCTTCTGACGACGACTGATAACGGCATGTGTTTTTCGGGGGAAATCATTCTTTGCCAGCCGAAGAATGGTTTCCCCCGAACCCTTTTCCTTGAAAGCGCAGGGTGAACCTGAATTGACCGGCCCGCTGCCGGATGGAGGAAATATGCAGAAGGAAAAAACATACAGCAAGAAGAGTTATTTCATCACCCACGGTGCGGTACTGGCGCTGCTGCTGGCAGCGTGCATTCTGGCGAATGTCCTGACCGCCAAATGGGACAGCGTACTGACGGATTACTTCGGCACCGTGGGCGGTACGAAAACCACCACCCAGGCAGGGGACTTTGTGAGCGAATTCAAGGATGAAGACGCGCTGCGTACAGCCGAACTGGACTTCACCCGCCGCGTGGTGAGCGAGGGGCTGGTGCTTCTGAAAAACGATCATGATTTCCTGCCCCTCAAATCCGGCGCGAAGCTGAGCGTGTTCGGCCTCTCCTCCGCTTCCGGCAACATGGGCGGCTCCGGCTCCGGCGATATCGAAATTCAGTCCGATTCCCTGGCCGGCGCGCTGCAGAAGGCGGGCTATGAAATCAACCCCACCCTTTCCAAATTCACCGCTTCCACCAGCCATAAGCACGGCACCGGCGCCGGCCCCGGCGGCGGAGATGCCATGGGAGAGTGGAAGGTGGACGAAATTCCCTACAGCGAATACACCGACGAAGTGAAAGCCTCCTACGCCCAGTACGGCGACGCGGCCATCGTGGTGCTGAACCGTCAGGACGGCGAGGGCAGCGACCTGCCCCGGGAAATGGGCCGGTTCGGCAACAATCCCGACAAGCACTATCTGGAACTGTCCGACGAGGAAGAAGATCTGCTCAGGGGCATCAAAGCCAGCGGGCAGTTTTCCGGCACCATCCTGGTTCTGAACATGGCGAATCCCTTCGAGCTGGGCTTCCTGGATCAGGAAGAATACGGCGTGACCGCCTGCGTCTGGTACGCCAGCACCGGCACCGACGGTATTTTCAGCGTAGCGGACATCTTCTCCGGCAAGGTCAGCCCCTCCGGCCGGCTGGTGGACACCTGGGCCTATGACAACCTGTCCGCTCCCGCCATGCAGAACTTCGGCGATTTCCGGTTCCTGAACGCGGACGGAACCCCTTCCGGATACAGCTACATGAACTATGCCGAAGGCATTTACATGGGCTACCGCTACTATGAAACCCGGTACGAAGACAAGGTGATGGGCACCGAAAACGTGGGCGAATACGACTATGCTTCCACCGTGAAATTCCCCTTCGGTTTCGGCCTGTCTTACACCAGCTTTGAATGGAGCGATTTCAAGGTATCCGTAAAGGACGACGTGGTCACCGCCGACGTGACCGTCAAAAATACCGGCAGCGTATCCGGCAGGGACGTGGTGGAAATTTTCGCCCAGGCCCCCTATATCGCGGGCGGGGTGGAAAAGGCTTCCGTGGTGCTGGCCGGCTATGCCAAAACCAGGGAGCTGAAAGCGGGTGAATCCGACAAGGTCAGCGTGACCTTCAACCTGAAGGACATCGCCTCCTATGACTTCCAGACCAATAAGACCTGGATTCTGGACGCGGGCACCTATTACGTCACCGCCGGCCGGGACGCGCACGACGCGGTGAACAACATTCTGACCGCCAAGGGTTTCGCAGCGGGCATGACCGCCGAAGGCAAGGCCGCGCTGACAGGTACATTCACCGTTGACAGCCTGCGGAAACTGGATCAGGCCGTGACCGGCGCGGAAGTGACCAACCAGTTTGAAAACGATTATCTGGAAGACGCCGTGTATCTGTCCCGCAGCAACTGGTCCGTGATGGATAACAACGGCCTGCGCACCTCCACCCGGGAGATTGCCGGTCTTTCCAAGAATACCGACGCCGCCGGCACCGTGGGCAGCCTCATCATGAACGATAAGCTCGTCGCCGCCTTCGACATGTATGGCGCGGACAGCGTGGATCTGGCCGAGCTGGCCAAGAAACCCTTCCCCTCCAAAGAGGACTACACCTACGGGGCAACCCCCGAGGTGCCGCTGACCCTGGCGCAGATGAAGGGCCTGGCTTACAATGATCCCAAGTGGGAAGAACTGCTGAACCAGACCAAGCTTTCCGAACAGCACATCCTGTATGGCAACTCCGGCTACGGTACCAAGGCCATCGAAGCCATTCAGAAACCCAAGACCCTGGAATACGACGGCCCCGCGGGCATCTCCAACTTCATCACCGGAAAGAACGGCTTCGGCTATCCCAACACCATTCTGCTGGCTGCCACCTGGAATCAGGACCTGGCCGACGAATACGGCAAGCTGATCGGCGAGGACGCCATCCTGACAAAAACCGCCGGCTGGTACGCGCCCGCGACCAACCTGCACCGTTCTCCCTTCTCCGGCCGCAACTATGAATACTTCTCCGAAGACCCCTTCCAGTCCGGCCGGATCACCGCCAACATCATCAAGAACGTACAGCAGAAGGGCGTGTACGTATACATGAAGCACTTCGCCCTCAACGATCAGGAAACCAACCGTGCCGCCAACAACCAGGTGTCCGTATGGGCCCAGGAACAGGCCATTCGCGAAATCTACCTGAAGCCCTTCCAGATGGGCGTGGAGGATGGCGGAGCCAGAGGCATCATGCTGTCCATGAACCGCATCGGCAGCACCTGGAGCGGCGACCACTATCCGCTGCTGACCGCCGTGTGCCGGGGTGAATGGGGCTTCAACGGCATCTTCATCACCGACTACCTGGCCAGCATGGACACGGCAATGATTGACAAGCTGCTGGCGGCGGGCGGCAACCTGGTGCTGTCCACCTCCGAATTTAAGCTGAGCGACGTAAAGGCCAACTGGTGCCGCGCCTACCTGCGGGATTCCACCCACCTGGTGCTGTATCAGCAGGCCAACAGCCTGGCCGTCAACGGCCTGGGCGGCGAGGACGTGAAGTTTGAAGTGGGTACGCCCATTTACAAAATCGTCCTGTGGGTGCTGATGGGACTGCTGGGCGTGTACCTGATCTATTCCATCCTCAAAATGATCCGGTATGGCCGCATGAGCGGTCAGGCGTTTGCCGACAGCCGCCTGCGCACCGCCAAAGCCCGCAGAGTCAAGAACATTGTTCTTGCTTCCGTATTAGTCGCGCTTGCCGCGTACCTGGTCATCACTTACCTGCCCGTATTGCAAAAGGCATTCATGATTTAAGGGTTCCAGCGGGCCCGCTGCTTCAAAGGCAGCGGGCCTTTTTTTGATGACGTGGCTCCCCCGGCACCGCAGTTTTTGCTTGCCATTCCGGGATGAAAAGCATATAGTTAGGAAGAAAGTTTTTCCCTGAATGAAACGAAGGAGGAAATACCATGCCCTGCACGACAGTTCTGGTTGGCCGGAAGGCCAGCAATGACGGTTCCACCATGATTTCCCGGACGGACGACGGCCATTTCGACGTCAAAAAGATCATCGTGGTAGAGCCGAAAGATCAACCGAAGAAGTATAAGAGCAAGATCTCTCATGTGGAAATACCCCTGCCGGAAAATCCTCTGCGCTATACCTCCTGTCCCAGCGTGGATCCGAAAAACGGCATCTGGGCTGCCACCGGCATTAACGCGGCCAACGTAGGCATGACCGCCACGGAAACCATTACTTCCAATCCCCGGGTTCTTTCGGCGGATCCGCTGGTGGAGTATAAAAAAGCGAAGACCCGGCGGGAAAAGGATATTCCCGGCGGCATCGGCGAGGAGGATATCGTGGTGCTGGTGCTGCCCTATATCCATTCGGCCCGGGAGGGCGTGCTGCGGCTGGCGGAGCTGCTGGAAACCTACGGCACCTATGAAACCAACGGGATCGCCTTCAATGACGAAAAGGAAGTCTGGTGGATGGAAACCATCGGCGGGCATCACTGGATGGCCCGGCGGATTCCGGAGGATCGGGTGGTCCTGATGCCCAACCAGTTCGGCATGGATGAATTTGATCTGGAGGATGCCTTCGGAAAGCAGGAAGCTCATCTGTGCTCAAAGGATCTGAAGGAATTTATCGCCTGCAACCATCTGGACCTGAATCAGAACGGGGTTTTCAATCCCCGGTATGTCTTCGGTTCCCGCCGGGATATGGATCATATTTACAACACGCCCCGGGCCTGGTTCATGGGCCGCTATCTGACCCCGGATTCCCATGTCTGGGAAGGTCCAAACGCGGAGTTCGGCCCGGAAAGCGACAATATTCCCTGGAGCCTGGTGCCGGATCGGAAGGTGGCTGTGGAGGACGTGCAGTATCTGCTTTCCGGCCATTACCAGGGCACCCCCTACGATCCCTATACCAACCATGATACGGGCAAACGGGGCATGTACCGCTCCATAGGCATCAACCGCACCGGGGTCACCTCCATCTGCCAGATCCGGCCGGACAAGGCCCAGCCGGGGCTGGAGTGGATCTGCTTCGGATCCACCGCCTTCGGCGCCTTCCTTCCCCTGTACCCGAACGTGGCGAAGATGCCGGCCTATGTCAGCAGCGTCACCCTGGATACCTCCACGGAAAACTTCTACTGGGGCAGCCGGCTCATTGGCGCCCTGGCGGATCATAATTTCAACACCTGCATGCAGGAGATCGACCGGTATCAGGAAGCGGTGGCCGTGGAAGGCCGGAAGATCGTCGCCGAATGCGATGCCAAAGGCACGGCCGATCCCGCTGTTCTGGCTCAGGCCAATGAAAAGCTCTGCGCCATGGCAAAGGAAAAAACCACCCAGACTCTGAATAAGGTGCTGCTGGATGCCAGCCAGCACATGAAGAACGGCTATAACCTGGCGGACCATTGAGAAGGAGGCTCGGGCATGTATCATTTTGACGAGGAAACCTGCCTGAATTATTTCCGGCAACTGCTGGCCATCGATTCCACCACCGGCCAGTATCAGGAAATCCAGGCCTGGACCGCCGGGGAGATGGAGCGTCTCGGTTTCACGCCGAGGCTCACCCACAAGGGCGGCGTCTGGGCTGATCTTGGCGGAGAGGGGGATCCCCTGGTGCTCTCCGCCCATCTGGACGACATCGGGCTCATGGTCCGGAAGATCAACCCGGACGGTACCCTGAACGTCTGTTCCGTAGGCGGTCTGTATCCCTTCTACTGCGTCACGGAGAACGTCCGGGTCCATGCGGGGGACGGCCGGATCTATACCGGCACCGTCTGCCGCTCGCCCAACTCCATCCATGTGACGGAGGATGAGCTGCGGAGCACGACGGGAGATTTCCGGACAAACGTCTGCGTGGTGCT
>CAZMFY010000130.1:0-6949 GCA_964565635.1 uncultured Oscillospiraceae bacterium | reverse complement strand
AGATCGCCGCACGGCTGAACATCTCCGTCAACACCGTGCGGACCCATATTCAGCATATGCTGGAAAAGACCGGCTACAAAAACCGTATCGACCTGGCGGTGAACGCCAAGCCCCTGGGCGTGGTGGTCCATGAGGAGGACCGCACCGGGAACAGGACGCAAAAAGGAGGAACGGGATCATGAAGCGGAAACTGTGGATCGTGCTGGCCCTGGCGGTGCTGGCAGCAGGTTTGTGGTGCGGAACGGCTCTGGCTTCGGCCGGGCTGGGGTTTGTGACGCAGCCGACGATCGGCCCGATGGATACGGAAGAACTGACGATTCCGGTTACGTGGGAAACGACCTTTACCCCGACGGAAATCAAAATTGCTTATTACGACACTTCCCTTGATGAGTTCATTGAAACCAGCCGGAAAGTGACAGCACAGAAGGATGGCTCTTACTTATTCTCCACCCGTGATATCGGATATACGTATCGCATCCATGCCTATTATACCTCGTACAATTATCTCGCAAGCGATCCTTTCCCTTTGAAATTCATCGATGTGAGCTTTGAACCCGGCGGGGCCTTGGGCAGCACAAACACGCTCCGGGTGCTCTCCGGCGTGCCCTTCACCCTGCCCGAGTGCACCTTCACTTGGACGCATCATGTGTTCAGCGGCTGGAGCATCGGCGATACCCTGTATCAGCCCGGCAACACGGTGACCCTCACGGAGGATACCGCCATTCCCGCCGCCTGGAAGAAGACCTACACTATCACCTTCAGCCCCGGCAGCGGCAGCGGCGCCGGCGGAACCATGGAGCCCCTGGAGGTTCCGGTCAACGAGGAATTCACGCTGCCCGAGTGCACCTTCACGCCGCCGGAAGGGAAGATTTTCTCACGCTGGGGCGCTTCCGGCGATCTGTATTACGCGGCGGGCGATACGGTCACCGCCACGGCCAATCTCCTGTTTGTTGCCCAGTGGCGCAGCGACAGGACGTCCGTTTCCTTTGACCGGAACGGCGGCACGGGCTCCATGAACCCGGTGAATCTGACGCCGGCCCAGGCTTCGGAATACGCGCTGCCGGAGTGCACCTACAATCCGCCCGCCGACTGCGTCTTTGAAAAATGGCAGGTCATCCTGAGGGAAAGCGGCGAGACATACTACGCCATGCAGGGCGATACGGTCTACCTCTCGGGCTGCTTCAACGTTACGCTGAAAGCCATCTGGGCGCCGAAACCCTCCTATGAGGTCACCTTCAACGCCAACGGCCACGGCACTGCGCCGCAGTCCCAGTACGTCATGCAGGACAAATACGCCGCGAATCCCGGCGCCATCAGCGCGGAGGGATTCACCTTCCTGGGCTGGTACACGGATAAGGCGGGAACCAGCCGCTTCAACTTCGCCACCACGAAGATCACCGGTCCCATCACCCTTTATGCCAAGTGGTCGAATTCGATTACGGCCATTGAAATCAGCGGCTTTGTTTCCCCCGCGGCGGGCATGCGCTCCGTGACCGCCCCGCAGATCGCCACGGGGAACACGGGCTACGTCTGCACCAGGATCGAGTGGCGCTGGCCGGCCGCCAACTCCTCCTCCGAGTATGGGGTCAGCTATTATCCCATCACCTTCGCGTCGAACACGGAATATACCGCCGTCATCACGCTGGAAACGGTGCGGGATATCCTGTTTGATACCAATGTGGCGCCGGAAATTGTGACCATCAACGGCGAGACGGCGCTCGTGGATCTGACCCGGTCCAGCTACGTGTCGGAGACCAAATATCAGCTGTACACCCTTCCCGTCACCACGGAGGACACGGTTCCCATCGACGCGGCTCACTTCCCGGATGCCGCCTTCCGCATGGTTCTGCAGGGAAGCAACTATGACAAGAACGGCGACGGAGCCTTCAGTCTGGCCGAAATCGAAGCTATCACCAACCTGAGCATCAACAGCAAGGGAATCGCCTCCCTGCAGGGCATCGGAATCCTGGATGCGCTGATAACCCTCAATGTCACCAACAACGACCTGACGTCCCTGGATCTGTCTGACAACTGGAGACTGGAAGGGGTATACTGCAGCAATAACCCGAACCTGGCGGAGCTCACCCTGCCCAAGAGCAGTTGGCTCAAACAGCTGCAGTGCTACGGCTGCGGCCTGACCGGGCTGGACATCCGGGATATTACCTATCTCGTCCATGCGGGCGACCAGACGCCCGTCGTCAGCGAGAACGGGCAGGCCAAGACCTATACCTACCTGCTCAACGGCGTAAAGACGGCGGAAATGGTCATGGACGCGGCGGTCACGGTGTACGGCAATTCCGACTATTACGCCCGGGTTCACTTTGAGCCCGGCCTCGGCAGCGGAACCATGCCTTCCGTCATGGCCAGCAAGTCCACGGCCTATACGCTGCCGGATAACGGTTTCACCGCTCCGGAGGACATGTATTTCACCGGCTGGAAGCTGAGCGATACCGGCGAGACCTTCTCCGCCGGGGAAACCATGGGCCGGGTCTTCGAGATAGGTGAACACGAGATCACCTTCATCGCCCAGTGGAAGAGTAAAAGGATCCTCTCCATCACGGTTCCAGATGCCTGCCAGACGATTACCCTGGGTGGCTTCCCTGTGGACTTCACCTATAACGGAAGCGGAACCCTGGACGGAGGAAGCTGGCTCTCCACCTGGAGCAATAGCTCGATGGACGGGAATACCGTGGCGAACAGGCTGAACCCCAATTCGACCTATTACGCGGCGATCCGGTTCCCGACCTCCGCCAGTGTCAATAGTCTGTTAAAACAGTACCAAGATGGCCTGTTTGTGGTGAAGAACGCGCGGTTCGTGGATGTGGTCCCGTATAAAGTGGGAAACGTCAACAGAGCGTTCCTGATCGTCTCCCTCCAGCCCAGGACAGTAGGCGTGCTCTTCGAAAGCGGCGGCGGCAGCGGCATCATGAGGCCGGTCACGGGAATCATCCCGGGAACCGAGTACACCCTTCCCGCCTGTGACTATACCCCGCCGGCGGACATGGTGTTTGACCAGTGGAGCCTGGGGGCGCCGGGCACCACCATCACCCTGGCCGATGATCTGCTGCTGATCGCCCGCTGGAAGCCTGAGGACGGCGCCATTCCCGTCACGGCGGAATTCTTCCCGGACGAGGCCTTCCGTACCTATGTCAGCGAGAACTTCGATACGAACGGCGGCGGCTATCTGACCGCTTCGGAGATCGCCAATGTGCTGACCCTCTACTACAATTCAAATGATATCGAATCCTTCGCCGGGATTGAATTCCTGACCGAACTGGAAGAATTCGAGTGCGCGGACAACGGCCTGACGGAGCTGGATCTCAGCGGCAATACAAAGCTTGCTCATCTGGAATGCCAGATGAACGGGATTGCGACCCTCGCGCTGGACGCGCTGCCCGATCTGTATTATCTGGACTGCTCGGATAACAGCCTGACGGCGCTGGATGTCAGCGCGCAGCAGCTGGAATCCCTTTCCTGCCCTTGGAATCCGCTGACTTCTCTGAAGCTGAGCAGACAGCCGGCACTGAAGCTGCTCTACTGCTTTGACACGAACCTGGATACCCTGGATCTTCGCGGCTGCCCGCTGCTGCTGGACTGCGTCCTCAACGGCACGAAGACGGTGACTGCAAACTATGTAGAATATAAGATTGACAGCACCCACATGCTGCGGGTGGACCCCGACACGGAGCTGATCATCCCCGGCATGATCGCCGTAGACGAGGCGAACTTCCCGGATGCGTCTTTCCGGCTGTGGGTGGCGGACAACGCGGATCGGAACGCCAGCGGATGGCTGAGCATGGAGGAAATGGACGCGGTTGACGCCATTTATCTGAACACGTCGGCTTATGCCGGTCTCGCCAGCGCGCAGGGGATCGAATACTTCACCGAGCTGAGTTACCTGGCTCTGACCAATAATCCCAGACTGGCGGGCGTAGACCTGTCGCACAATACAAAGCTGACGTACGTGGATCTGGAGTACAATGATCTGACCGAGATCCGGCTGGACGGCCTGACTTCGCTGCGGCAGCTCTATCTCTCCGGCAACCGGATAGAAACCCTGGACGTGAGCATGCTTCCGGTCCTGGAAACCCTGGACTGTGCGAGCAACCCGCTGACGGGCCTGACCCTTGGCAGCCATCCCAATCTGAGCAGGCTGCGCTGCTACGGCACGAGCCTGACCTCCCTGGACATTTCCGGCGCGCCGCACCTGGTGGCCGCCTGGCTGGGCACGAAGGACGGAAGCTATGCGGAATACGACAGGTACACGGCAGACGGCTATACCCTGGAGGTGGATAAGGGGCTCGTCATCGTTACCGGCATCCCCGCTCCCACCTTCACCCTCCCCGCCGGCCTGACCGCCATCGAGGCGGAGGCCTTCTCCGGCATCGCCGCCGTGGCGGTCCGCATCCCGGCCTCCGTGACCTCCATCTCCGGCAATCCCTTCGCCGGCAGCCAGGTGCGGTACATTTACGGAACCACGGAGCTGGTCAGAAACTTTGCGGAAGCCAATGGGTACACCTTCGTGCCGGACAGGGACTGACGGCTCAGCCCCCCATAACACAGGCCGCTCTCAGCGATGGGAGCGGCCTGTGCTGGCTTTGCTCCGGCCGGGATCTGTACAATCTGAGCGAAAAATGACCGTTTGCGATCATTTTTTGACGGGTTGCGATTTTTTTGGGCAAGAAACCGCAGACTGTGATATGATACTGTCACGATAAACCGCAGAGGCTGATTTTTCCTATCAACAGGCTTTTCGCGGAATCTATATTCGGAAAGGAAGAAAAAAAGTCATGAGTCAGAAAGCAGCCAAGGTATGGCGCGGTCTCACAGCCCTGTTTTTGTCCCTGTCCCTGCTGGTGTTCAGCATGGGCGGCGTTGCGAATCAGTGGCGCAGTGTCATTGACCAGAGCCTGGGCACGACCAGCAGCAAAACCGTCAATGACGGCCGCTACAATCCCGATTATACCAATACGGATGATCTGGTGAAGGCTCACTGGGCCATCGGCGAGCAGGTGGGTCAGGAGGGCGCTGTGCTCCTGAAGAACAACGGCGCGCTGCCCCTGCAGGCCAGCTCCAAGGTCACCCTGTTCGGCATGGGCAGCCAGTATCCCTTCCTGGGCGGCGTCATGGGCTCCTCCATCAGCACGCCCGATCAGGTGAACCTGGTGAAGGCCCTCACCCAGAAGGGCTTCCAGGTGAACCCCACCATGACCGCCATCTATGAGGCCATGGGCAGCGTGGTCACTGGCGAAAGCCAGGGCTGGGGCGGCACGACTCCCATCTACGGACTGCGTCCGGCCGGGTTCTCCACCCCCTATGCTCCTTCCGAGCCCAATCCTGACACCTACACCAAGCCCGCGGACCAGATGGGCGGCGGCGCGGCGGAAAACTATCAGGATTCCTTCAAGGAATATGCGGATGCGGCCATCGTCGTATTCTCCCGCCCCGGTTCCGAGGGCAGCGACTACTATCCCGGCGAGACCGGCATCGATGAGAGCGTATCCGGTTCCAAGAGCGCGCTGGCCCTTTCCGCCAACGAAAAGGCCGTGCTCGAAATGGCCAAGGCCAATTTCGACAAGGTCGTGGTGCTCGTGAACACCGGCGTGGTGATGGAAATCGAAGATCTGAAGCAGGATGAAGGCGTGGACGCCATCATGTATGTCGGCTTCCCCGGCGCTTTCGGATTCCTGGGCATCGCCAACCTCCTGAATGGTACGGCCGCTCCCTCCGGACACCTGGCCGATACCTGGGCTGTGGATTTCGCCAAGTCTCCCGCAGCGCAGAACTTCGGAGCCATTCAGCTCAGCGATATCTCCATGCTGACCTGGCCGAATTCTCTGATCGGAACCGCTTCCGCGGCGGCCGCGCAGGGTGGTCTGGTGACGGCGGATCAGAATGGCGTGAACCTTTCCGCCAACTACTACCTGATTGAAGCGGAAGGCATCTACACCGGCTACAAGTATTACGAAACCCGCTACTATGATTCCGTGCTGGGCCAGGGCAACGCCGCCTCCGCGGTCGGCGCTGTGGACGGCGCGGACAAGTGGGATTATGCCAATGAAGTATCCTGGCCTTTCGGCTACGGCATGAGCTACACCACCTTCGAACAGAAGCTGGATGAAGTCACCGTGAACGGAACGTCCATCACGGCCAAGGTGACGGTGACCAACACCGGCGACGTGGCCGGCAAGGATGTGGCGCAGCTTTACGTGCAGACGCCCTTCACTCAGTATGACAAGGATCACGCTGTGGAAAAGGCCGCCATTCAGCTGCTGGGCATGGAAAAGACCCAGGAGCTGGCCCCCGGCGCTTCTGAGACGGTGACCATCAATGTGGATGCCAAGTACATGGCCTCCTGGGATTCCACGGCCAAGGAAGGCAAGGGCGGCTGGATCCTGGACGGCGGAGACTATTACTTCGCCATCGGCAACGGCGCGCATGAAGCCGTGAATAACGTGCTGACCGCTCAGGGCATTACCCTGAAGGTGGAAGCCACCCCCGTTGAGGAAGCGCCCGCTGAAGAAGCGGCTGAAACCGCTGAGGCCGCTCCCGCCGAAGAAACGGCTGAAACCGCCGAGGCTGCTCCCGCGGAGGAAACCGTACTGGGCAACGCGGAAATGGCCAAGGCCGTGAAGATCGGCGAGGAAGGCACCGTGGATGAAACCACCTTTGCCAAGGCGGCGAACGGAACGGAAGTCGTCAATCAGCTGGCCAACGCGGACATCAACTACTACAAGCCCGGCTATGCCACCTACCTGAGCCGGACCGACTGGGAAGCCACCTTCCCCAAGACCTATAACGATCTGGAGATCGACGCCGCCAACACGGAATGGATTCAGAATCTGACCAACGAAGTGTATCAGATGCCCAATGACGGTACCGTTTCCGAAGAGGAAATGACCAAGGGTATCGCCGGCTCCCTGAAGCTCAAGGATCTGGCCGGTGTGAC
>CAZMFY010000129.1:2403-7012 GCA_964565635.1 uncultured Oscillospiraceae bacterium | reverse complement strand
TTCGGGCTGGTGTTTCAGAACTTCAACCTGTGTCCTCATTACTCCGTGCTGAAGAACATCATGGAGGCGCCGGTGCTGGTGCAGAAGCGGGGAAAAAAGGAAGTGGAGGAGGAGGCCCGGGAGCTGCTCAGCCAGATGGGACTGGCGGACCGGGCGGATGCCTATCCCTATCAGCTGTCCGGGGGACAGCAGCAGCGGGTATCCATTGCCCGGGCGCTGGCCATGAATCCGAAGGTGCTGTTCTTTGACGAGCCCACCTCCGCCCTGGATCCGGAACTGACGGGGGAGATCCTGCGGGTAATCCGGTCCCTGGCGGAGAAGAAGATGACCATGGTGATCGTGACCCACGAGATGGCCTTTGCCCGGGACGTATCCGACTATGTGGTTTTCATGAATGAAGGCGTCATCGTGGAGCAGGGGGATCCCCGGGAGGTTATTGACCATCCCACCCAGGAGCGGACGATCCAGTTCCTGCGGCGGCTGCGGGATCAGTAAACACGAAACGGAAAGGCCGGCAGCCGCCGGGAGAGAGGAGGAAAGGCCCGTGGATGTCAGATATATTCGGATGAACCCTTCCGGAAACATCACCTGCCTGGTGCTTTCCCCCGTGGCCGCGAAAGACCGTCCCCGAATCACCGCCGCGCTGATGGAGCAGTGCGAGCAGGTAGGATATCTGACGGCGGCGGCGGATCCCAGGGCGGCTGCCCGGCTGCAGATGATGGGCGGGGAATTCTGCGGAAACGCGTCCATGGCCACGGCGGCCTATCTGGCCTCCCGGGAGGAGAGAGCCGGGGAGAAGCCGCGGAAAGAGGCCCGTGAAATGCTGCTGGAGGTCTCCGGGGCCGGGGGACCGATCTGGTGCCGGGTATGCCGGGAGGAGACCGGATGGCAGGGGATGGCGGACATGCCGCTGCCGCTGGACATCCGGGAGGCGGCGCTTCAGGGGCATCGCCTGAAGGCGGTGATTTTTCCGGGGATGGTGCATCTGATCCGGGAAGGGGAGCTCCTTCCCCGGGAGGAGGCGGAGACGCTGGTGCAAACGGCGGGAGAGCGGTTTCAGGCGCCGGCGGCGGGACTGATGCAATGGGAGCGGACCGGAGGCGGCCCGGATGAGATCTCCGGCACCATGAGCCCGCTGGTCTGGGTTCGGGACAGCGGGACCCTGGTCTGGGAAAACGCCTGCGGCAGCGGTACATCCGCCATCGCGGCGGCGGAAACGGCCGGGCGGGGAGGCCCCCTGAGGGTTTGCCTGAAACAGCCCGGAGGCATCCTCCGGGCGGAGACGGAATACCGGGAGGGAAAGCTGAAGCGGATCCTGCTGAGCGGACGGATCACGATGGAGAGGGAACGGGTGCTGCGCATGGGAGATGGAAGCTGAGGGCAAAAGCGGAACGCGGGGAAATGCGCGCCGTCCGCGAGAGAAGAATTTTAAGGGCAAAAGAGGAAAGCGGGAAGGCCGGGGCGAATTATTAACAGGATCAAGGTGCCCCAGTTAAAAATGGAAAGGAAGGAAAATCCCGTGAACCTGTCCCTGAAACAAAAGATTGCCTATGGCCTTGGCGCCGTGGGCAAGGATATGGTCTATGCCCTGAGTGCCAGCTATGTCATGTTCTACTACCAGGATACCCTGCACCTGAGCGCCACCTTTGTGGGCCTGATTCTGATGATCGCCCGGGTGTTCGATGCGCTGAACGATCCCTTCATGGGGGTGCTGGTGGCGAAGACCCGGACCCGGTGGGGCCGGTTCCGTCCCTGGCTTTTTTCCGGCACGGTGCTGAATGCCGTCGTTCTGTACGCCCTGTTCGCTGCTCCCGCGGAGGCGGGGGAAAGCGCGCTGATGGTGTACTTTTCCATCGTATATATTCTCTGGGGCGTCACCTATACCATGATGGATATTCCCTACTGGAGCATGATCCCCGCGGTTACGGATACCCCGAAGGACCGGGAGAACCTTTCCGTGATCGGCCGGACCTGCGCCGGTGTGGGCTCCGCGCTGATTTCCATGCTGACCATGATGATGGTTGGCATCTTCGGCGGCGGGAACGATATTATCGGCTTCCGGTATGTGGCCCTGGGCGTGGCGGTGATTTTCGTGATCACGGAAATCATCTGCTGCCTGTTCATGCGGGAGCGGGAAGGGGAGCAGATGCAGGTGACCTCCGTGAAGGAGATGTTCCGCTCCCTGTTCTCCAATGACCAGGCGCTGACGGTGGTGGCCACCATCGTGCTGATCAACATGGCGCTGTATCTGACCAGCAACTTCGTGATCTACTTCTTCAAGTACGATTTCGGCGGGGAAGGATGGCGGAACAGCTATACCCTCTTCTCCACCGTGGGCGGTGCCTTCCAGATTCTGGGCATGATGATCCTCTATCCGGTGCTGCGGGGGCGGAAGATGCCGAACGAGAAGATCTTCGTGCTGTCCATCGGCATGGCCGTAGGGGGCTACATCGTGCTGCTTCTGCTGTGCCTGGCGGGCTTTACCCACAACCTGATCGCGCTGTGCGTGCCCGGCATCGTGGTATTCGCCGCCAACGGCATGCTCAGCGTGTTGACGACGGTGTTCCTCTCCGGCTCCGTGGACTACGGCGAACTGAAGACGGGCCGGCGGGAGGAAAGCGTGATCTTCTCCATGCAGACCTTTGTGGTGAAGGCGGCCAGCGGTGTGGCGGTGTTCCTGACGGGCATCGGGCTGGATCTGATCGGACTGGTCGGCAATACGGAGGACGAGGCGGTGACCGCGGTGCAGTCTGCCGCCACGCTGACGGGCCTGCGGATGCTGATGACCATCCTGCCCATGATCGGGCTGGTGGTGGCCTTCCTGTTCTTCCGGAAAAAGTTCAGGCTGACGGACGCGTACGCGCAGGAGATTTCCGAGGAGCTGAAGGGGAAAAGAGGATAAGGGATATGATCCGGCGGGGCGGAAGCGCCCCGCCTTTTTTTGAACGGCGGATTATTGAAAACCGGTTTATTTTGTGATACCCTTAGCTGACGGGAAAAAGAAAAATCGGAAACAGAGGCGCGGAGGAATCCGCTCCCTGAAGCAAAGGAGAAAACAAGGATGGCCATGATATCCACCCGGGGACGGTACGCGCTGCTGGTACTGCTGGATCTGGCGTCAAACGGGGGGACGGGGGAAACGCTGACGCTGAAGGAGATCGCGGAGCGGGAGAAGATTTCGGAAAAATATCTGGAGAACATCGTGAAATCTCTTGTGAAGGCCGGCATTCTGAAGGGATCCCGGGGAAAGGGCGGCGGATACCGGCTGATGAAGGCTCCGGAGGATTGCTCCCTGGGCAGCGTGCTGCGGGTGACGGAGGGAGACCTGAGCCCGGTTTCCTGTATCGTGGAAGGGGTGGCCCAGTGCGAGCAGGCGGCGGAATGTCCCACACTTCCCACATGGATCCGCCTGAACAGCCTGATTCAGGGATTCCTGGACGGCGTGACCCTGGCGGATCTGATGGGGAAAGACCGGGAAATCGACTGAAATCAACAGAGCCCCTGAATGAAAGAGACTTCGGAAGCATCCTTCCGGAGCCTTTTTTTATGGCTTTCGTGCGGGACCGGAGAGAGACCGGACCCGGCGGGGCGGGGAGGCGGTTCATGGATCCGGTTCGGAAAACGGACGATGCGGTCTGCTCCAGGATTGCGGAAAAACGCGGCAGGACCCTGGGCGTGAAGGCGGCGGAAAATGCCAGAGCACCTATGAATGTGGGAGAAAATGCAAGAAATAATGATTAAAACTGCAGAAAAGTGGGGAAAGATGTGAATATCCGCAGTGAAATGGCGGCAGCGGTGTGCAGCACAGGGGGAACCCGGCAGTTTCCGCGGGCCTGGGCGCGAAATGCCGGCCTCCCTTCGCCTGCGCGTGCTTCGGACAGGAAGAACAGGAAAAAAACGGAATTTAGCTTGCTAAAGTGATAAAGTAATTTTATAATAAAGGGGGGAATGCTATGCGAGAAGAAGCGCCTCCCGGAAAGGTGTGAAAACAGGCATGAATGTGGAATTGATCGTTTTTATCGTTTACCTGGCCTTTATGCTGGGAATCGGCATTTATTTTTTCCTGAATTCCAGGGGCGGGGATGAAAAGGATTATTTCCTGGGCGGCCGACGGATGGGGCCCTGGGTTTCCGCGCTTTCCGCGGGGGCTTCCGATATGAGCGCCTGGGTCCTGATGGGGCTTCCGGCTTCCATTTACGCCGCGGGGATCGGGCAGGCCTGGATCGCCATCGGCCTGGCCATCGGATATGCCATCAGCTGGCTTCTGGAGGCGCCGAGGCTCCGGCGGTTTTCCATCGCGGCGAAGGATTCCATCACCGTTCCCCAGTATCTGACCAATCGCTTCCTTGCTTCCAGCAAGGTGCTGCAGGTGATCTGCGCGGTGATCTTTCTGGCGGCCTATACCATTTATGCGGCTTCCAGCGTAAAGGCCTGCGGCACCCTGTTCAACACGGTGATCGGAATTGATCCGACCCTGGCCATGTATCTGGCCGCGGCGATCATTGTCTCCTATACCTTCCTGGGGGGCTTCAGCGCGGTCTGCTGGACCGACTTCTTCCAGGGCCTGCTGATGCTGGGCGCCCTGCTTATCGCGCCCATCTTCGCCCTG
>CAZMFY010000129.1:0-2393 GCA_964565635.1 uncultured Oscillospiraceae bacterium | reverse complement strand
GTGGCCTGACAAATGGGCAGACGGTCAGAAGGGAACTGGAGAAAAGCAAAGAAAGAAAAGCAGCGGAGAAGAGGGAGGGAGGAAGTGATTATCGCGCCCATCTTCGCCCTGGGGCTGATAGGCGCGGGAGAGGCCGCCATGACGGTGGATCAGCTGCCGGCGGGATACTGGAATCTGTTCCCGGACTGGAAGACCGTGGTCTCCGGGCTGGGCTGGGGTCTGGGCTATTTCGGCATGCCGCATATCATCATCCGGTTCATGTCGGTTCGCAGCGACCAGGATCTGAAAAAGAGCGCGAAGATCGGAATCACCTGGAATGTGCTGATCATCCTGTTCTCCGTGATCGCGGGGTGCGTGGGACATATCTTCATGGGTGAGCTCAGTGACAGCGCCACGGTGTTTATCCAGATGGTCCGCCGGATTTTCCCGGCGCTGGTTTCCGGCATCCTGCTTTCCGCGATTCTGGCGGCCTCCATGTCCACGGCGGATTCCCAGCTGCTGAGCGCCTCCTCCGCCTTTGCGGCGGACGTGTACAAGCCCATCCTGCGGGGGAACAAAACCACCGCGAAAGAGATGTACTGGGCGGGGCGGATCGTGGTGCTGATCATCGCGATTGCCGCGGTTCTGATTGCCTCCGACCCGAAAAGCGAAACCATCATGGGCCTGGTGGAAAAGGCCTGGGGGATCTTCGGCGCGGCCTTCGGCCCGGCGATCCTGCTGTGACTTATCTGGAAGCGCTTCACTTTCCGGGGCGCCGTGGCCGGGATTGTGGTCGGCGCGGCGGTGGATATCCTGTGGGTGGTTTTCCTGGGGTCCTTCGGACTGTATGAGATCATCCCCGGATTCCTGGCCGGAATGATTAGCGCGGTGATCGCGTCGCTGACGGACAAGGAGCCGGATCAGAAGGTGCAGGCCCTGTTCGACCGCGCGACCCGCAGAGAGCGGAGCTGAGAAAGAACAACAAAACAAAGCGCCGGCGCCGGATTTTTTTCGGCGCCGGTTTTTAACATGCCGGAGGGCGCCGCTCTGCCTGTTCAGGACTTTAGCGTTCTGTCTTTTTAATGTTTTAACGCTTTACAAAGAAAAAGCAAATGAATATAATGCACTCACTCCGGGACCATTCCCGGTACTTGTGATTTCAGAACGGAAAGGATGAAAAGCATGAAAAAGATTTTGTCTCTGGTGCTGGCTTCCGTGATGCTCCTGAGCGCTGTTTCCTTCGCTTCCGCGGAGGGGGATGCTTACCTGGGCGTCATGCTGTCCACCAACGTCATGAGCCTGGACACCAACCTGGCGACGGACGGTGATTCCTTTGAAGTGATTGCCGACTGCATCGACGGTCTGACCCAGATGGACGCCGAAGGCGCAGCCGTGCCCGCCCTGGCGGAGAGCTACGACCTGTCCGACGACGGCCTGACCTACACCTTCCATCTGCGGGACGCCCAGTGGAGCAACGGGACCCCCGTGACCGCCAATGACTTCGTGTTCGCCTGGCGGCGAATCGCGAAGGAAGCGGGCGAATATGCCTACATGATGGATGAAATCGGCAACATCAAGGGCGCCGCGGCCGTCGTCAGCGGCGAGGCGGATCCGGAGACCATGGGAATCAGCGCTCCCGATGACAAGACCTTCGTGGTGGAGCTGGAGGTGCCGGTATCCTTCTTCCCGAGCCTGATGTATTTCCCCACCTTCTATCCGATTAACGAAGAATTCTACAACAGTGTGGGCGATGCCTACGGCACCAGCCCCGAAACCTTCCTGAGCAACGGCGCCTTTCTGCTGGAAAGCTATACGCCCGGCACCGCCAGCTTCAGCGTGAAGAAGAACCCGGACTACTGGAATGCGGATGCCGTCAAGCTGGCCGGCATCAATTATCAGGTGGTCGGTTCCTCCGATAACGCCCTGACCGCCTTCCGCTCCGGCACCCTGGATATCGTCATGATCAGCGGCAGCCAGGTGGACGCGGTGAAGAAGGACGCGGATCTGGCCAGCAAGCTGACCGTGACCGGCGCCGGATACATGTGGTATCTGTCCTTCAGCCAGACGGAGAAGAACGCCGAGGGCGGCATGCTGGCCAACGCCAACCTGCGCCTGGCCATTTCCAACGCCATCGACCGGGACAACCTGGTGGACAACTACGTGATGGACGGTTCTCTGGCGACCTATACCGCGGTTCCGCCGCAGTTCGCGGCCAGCGCCACCACCGGCGAGGATTTCTCCGCCGATCAGAGCATTTTCGCTGACTATGTGGGCTTCAATCCCGACAAGGCCGCGGATTATCTGGCCAAGGCCAAGGAAGAGCTGGGCAAGGAGGAATTTACCTTCACCATGATTTACGGCTCCAACGAGGGCTCATCCAGATACGATACGAGGAAGTACTCCGCCAGGCTGTT
>CAZMFY010000128.1:712-7022 GCA_964565635.1 uncultured Oscillospiraceae bacterium | reverse complement strand
GGTTTCTGCCGGATCACCGGATTTGCCGGCTGCGGAGGCGTCGTCGGATGATCGGTATCCAGAAGACGCTGCTGGAGCAGGCCCGGACCTTCCGGGATGAAAGGACGAAGGAAGTCCGGAACATGGAGGAGCTGGAAGCCGCGGTGCAGAATGGCTTTGCCAAGGCCATGTGGTGCGGGGAGCAGGCCTGCGAGGACGAGATCAAGGAGAAATTCAACGCTTCCTCCCGCAACATGCCCTTCGATCAGGAGGGGAACACCTTCGCGGACACCTGCGTCTGCTGCGGGAAGAAGGCCAAAAAAGTAATGTACTTTGCGAAAGCATATTGAGGAAGCGTACAAATGAAAATCTATATTGATGCCATGGGCGGGGATAACGCCCCCCAGGCGATTGTGGAAGGGACCCTGGAAGCCCTCCGAAAGGATCCGGAGCTGTCCGTGGTGCTGGGAGGACCTGTGGATCAGGTGGAGCCGCTGCTGCGGGAAGCGGATGATGTGAAGGACCGGATCGCCCTGGACGATGCGCCGGAAGTGATTACCAATCATGAGAGCCCGGTGATGGGAGTCCGGAAAAAAACGAACAGCGCCACCGTGAAGGGGATGCTGGCGGTTCGGGATGGAAGCTGCGACGGCTTCGTTTCCGCCGGCAGTACCGGCGCGGTGCTGGCGGGAGGCATGTTCCGTCTGGGACGGATTCCCGGGGTGGAACGGCCGGCCCTGGCCCCGCTGCTGCCCAACGGCAAGGGGCATTTCCTGCTGATCGACTGCGGGGCGAATGTAGACTGCAAGCCGGAGTATCTGGTACAGTTCGGCCTGATGGGCGACGCCTATATGCGGGGCGTCATGGGCATGGAAAAGCCCCGGGTGGGACTGATCAACATCGGCGCGGAGGCGGAAAAGGGAAACGCGCTGGTCAAGGAAACCTATCCGCTGATGGAGCAGGCTCCCTATCACTTCGTCGGCAACGTGGAAGCCCGGGATATTACCGGTGACCAGGCGGACGTGCTGGTGGCGGACGGTTTCAGCGGCAATCTGGTGCTGAAGTTTATGGAAGGGGTGGCCGGCACCCTGATGGGCATTATCAAGCGGGAACTGATGGCGGATCTGAAGGGAAAGATCGCCGGGCTGATCGGGAAGCCCGCCTTCCGTCGGGTGAAGAAGGTCATGGACTACACCGAGGTGGGCGGCGCGCCGCTGCTCGGGGTCCGCGGGGCCGTGGTGAAGGCTCACGGTTCCAGCAACGCCCATGCCTTTGCCAGCGCGATCGCCCAGTGCCAGAAGATGATCCGGGGCCGCGTGGTGGAAACCATCGAGCAGGGGATCGGACGCATCGAAGCCGGAAAGCAGTGAGGTTCAGCGGCGCATAGCCGCCGGGCATAGAAAACCGGGAGACCGGTAGAGGAAAGACGAATCAGTCAGAAGAAAAAGGAGGAAAACCCATGACATTTGATACCGTAAAGGAAATGATCGCCGCTCAGCTGCGCGCGGATCCGGCCGCCATTACCGAGGAAACCCGACTGGTGGAGGATCTGAAAGCGGATTCCGCCAACATCATGGTGATGATCATGGATCTGGAGGATCAGTTCGGAATCACCGTGGAGGATGACCAGATCATGAAGCTGCGGACGGTGGGCGATGTAGTGAAATACATCGACAGCGTGAAGTAAGAAGCGGACAGGCGGGCGGATGATGAATCTGGAGAAGGCGCTGGGATATACCTTTCGGAACCCGGCGCTGCTGAAAAGAGCGCTGACCCATCCTTCCATGGGAAAGCAGGATAACCAGCGGCTGGAATTCCTGGGGGACGCGGTGCTGCAGTACCTGATGAGCGACAAGCTGTTCCGGGAGCATCCGGAGGACCGGGAGGGTGGACTGACCCACCTGCGGGCCCTGCTGGTATGCGAGGCGGCGCTGAGCCAGGTAGCCCGGAAGCTTGGCGTGGGGGAAGCCCTGATCATGGACAGGGGGGAAGCCCTCACCGGCGGCCGGGAGAAGCCAAGCGTCCTGTGCGACGCCATGGAGGCCGTGCTGGCCGCGGTCTATCTGGACGGAGGCATGGAAGCGGCCCGTCAGGTGATGGAACGCTGCTGGCCCGCGGCGGATGAGGTTTCCCGGCCGGCTCAGGACAGCAAGGGCGCACTGCAGGAGCTGCTGCAGAAGGGCGGCGGAAATCCTCCGGAATACCGGATTACCGGGCAGCGGGGGCCGGCTCACGATCCGTGGTTCGAAGCGACGGTGTTCCATGACGGAAAGGCGCTGGCCAAAGGCGAAGGGAACACCAAAAAGCGGGCGGAACAGGAAGCGGCGGTTCAGGCGCTGAAAGTTTGTCAAAAAGTTAAATAAAACATTACAGAAAAATGAAATTCCTGTTGACAAATCGTTTCACGGTTAGTAAAATGAACCGTGTATCGGTCTGTCGACAGGTTTTTTATGCTGCCGGCGGAAGCTTTGTAATGATCATCCTTTTTATGGATGCTGGAGGTCGATAGTATGTCCGTTTGGAAGAAAAGGATCTGCCGCTGGGTAAAGCTTACGGCCCTGCTGACCCTTGTCTGCAGCCTGGGGCTGGCCGCGCTGAGTTATCCCTTTCTGACCACGACCACGGATTCCGTCCGTCTGCGGGCCGCTGCGTCCGCCAAAGCGACGGTGCTTGAGAATCTGGCGGCGGGCACGCAGATTGAGGTGCTCGGAAAATCCGGCAGCTTCTACAAGGTCAAGGCCAATGGCCGGACCGGCTATGTGGCGGCGGACTACGTGAACACGGACGCGGATGCCGTGACGGCGGTGACCCCGGAACCGATGGAGACGGTGAGCGCGTATCCCTACGAAACCGTCACCCGGGAAAAGGTGAACCTGCGGGCCAGCCGCTCCACCCGGTCAACCCTGCTGAAAAAGATCCCCGAGGGGGCCGCGATCAGCGTCACGGCTAACAGCGGCACCTGGGCGGAAGTGGAATACAAAGGTACCCGGGGCTATGTAAAGAACGCGTACATCGTTCTGAAGCAGGTTAAAAAAGTCAAGCCGACCGCTACCCCTTCCCCCGTGCCCAGCCTGAGCCCGGAGGAAAGCGCCGCGGAATACGAGGTGCTGCAGAAGGGGAGCGAAGGGGCCGCGGTGAAGGCCCTGCAGGAAGCGCTGATTGAGCTGGGCTTTCTGAAGGGGACGGCGGACGGAAAGTTCGGAGCGGGAACGGAAAACGCCGTGCTGAACTTCCAGCAGACGAACGGCTATCCCACCACCGGCGTCATGGATGCCAACATTCAGGCCTTCCTGTATTCCGGCAAGCCGAAGAATGCCTCCGGGACGGCCACAAAAGTGAGCACCCTCAGCCCGGTCAGCGGCGCCACCATCAAGAAGAACGCCACCGGCGACAAGGTGGCGGAGGTGCAGCAAGCGCTGAAGCAGCTTGGATACTATGACGGGCTGATCACCCGGACCTATGACACGGCCACCCAGAGCGCCCTGAAGAGCTTCCAGAAGAAGAACGGCCTGAAGGCGGACGGTGTCGGAGGGACGGAAACCCTGACGCTGCTGCTCTCCGGAAACGCGCTGTCCGCGGACGCCACGCCGACTCCGAAGCCGACGGCGACCCCCAGTCCGGAACCGACCTACACCATCCCCGGCACCACTGTGCGGCGGGATGACGAGGGAGCGGACGCCAAAGCGGTGCAGAAGCGGCTGAAGGAGCTGGGCTACTACCGCAGCAGGGTGGACGGAAAGTTCGGATATCTGAGCGTTCAGGCGCTGAAGGCCTTCCAGACGGATAACGGGCTGGAAGCAGACGGCGTGGCGGGAAAGACGACCTATGCCATCCTCTTCAGCAGCCAGGCGCTGGCCAAGGGAACTACGCCCACCCCGATTCCGGAGCCCACGCCGGCGGCCGGATCCGAAGAGATGGGAATCCCTTCCGAGGCCAGCTATGAGACCATACGGAAAGGCATGCTCAGCGCGAGCGTGGCTACGATGCAGCAGGCGCTGATCGATCTGGGATACCTGACCGGAGCGCCGGACGGAAACTACGGCACCGCCACGGAACGGGCGGTGAAGGCCTTCCAGAAGAAGAACGGTCTGAAGATGGACGGGGTTGCGGGCACGGCGACGCTGAGCCTCATGTACTCCATTGACGCGGCGCCGGCGGCTACGGCGACTCCGGCGCCGACCGGGGCGGCTGCCAAGGCGGCGAAAGCCGCGGCGACGGCTGCGCCGAAGACGGAGGACGAATCCCTGAAGAAGGGCTCCGCCGGAGACGCGGTGAAGAGCATGCAGCAGCAGCTGATCAGCCTGGGATACCTGACGGGAAAGGCGGACGGCAAGTTCGGTACGGATACCTATCAGGCCCTTGTGGCGTTCCAGAAGGCCAACAAGCTGACGACGGACGGAATTGCCGGGGTGAAGACCCTGAAGAAGCTGAACAGCTCCAGCGCGGTGTCGGCGAAGAACGAAAGCACCGCGGCGGCGACCGCGGCGCCCGTCAAGGTGGCCAGCAGCGCCGGCGCGACTCCTTCGGCCAGCCGGGTGAAGTACGCCAACTGGTATACGACCGTGAAGGCTATCTGCAGGAAGTATCCCTATGCCACGGTGTACGATTATGCCACGGGGATCTCCTATCAGGTGCATATCTTCTCCCTGGGCGCCCACGCGGATTACGAGCCCCTGACGGCGGCGGATACCTCCAAAATGCTGAAGATTTTTGGCGGCAACACCTGGAATCCCCGGGCGGTTTGGGTTGCCTTTGCGGACGGCAGCGTATACATGGCCTCCACCCACAGCAGCCCTCACGGCGTACAGCATCGGACGGACAACAATTTCGCCGGCCACAGCTGCATACATTTCCCCAGAACCCAGGAGCAGGTGGAAGCCATCGGACCCTACGCCACCTCTCACCAGAACACCATCGATGTGGGCTGGGCCAGGACGCAGGCCATGAAATAAAATTGACACCGGCAGGACGAAAACATATAATAAAAGCCGTCACGCACAGCCGCGTGGCGGCTTTTGGACATCAAGGGGATAAAATCATGGGAAAAAGAAAGGAATTGCGGCGATGGCGCAGCATGATCATGCTGTGCCTGCTGGTGTTTGCGTCCGCAGGTCTGGCCGATCCCATGCCCGCGCGGGACATGCTGTATATTACCCCGAATGAGGACAGTGAGGTATTGTGCGACCACGCCTTCTGCTTCTGGCAGATGACGGAGGGGGAAATGGATGAGACGCTGGTCTGGCAGGTGCTGACCCAGCCGATCACAGTGCTGAAGGGAAAGCAACGGGAACAGATCAAGGTGCGTCAGCGGCCGGAGAAGGACTGTAAGGATTATGTGGGCGTTGTGACCTGTGCCAGCCAGGGGGTGCATGTGCTTCGGCAGGAGGAGGAATGGTCCCTGATCGAAGCCTATTCCTCCGCGGAGGAGGGCTCCTCCGTCCAGGTCTGGGCGGAGCATTTCCAGGGCTGGGTGGAGACGAAGCTGCTCCAGACCCTGGAGGTGGATGACGAATACGGCCTTGTGATCGACAAGCTGCAGCAGCGGCTCTACGTCTATAAGGAGGGGCACCTGTTTTCCACCCTCCTGTGCTCCACCGGCTTTCCCCGGGAGGACACGCCCTTCAACGAGACGCCTGCGGGGGAATATGCCATCGTCAGCTGGGTAGGCGCTTTCTGGTCCGGCAGCCTGTACTGCGACAAGGCCCTGCGGATCAACAGTGGGATCATGCTGCACGAGGTGCCCTGCCTGATCTCCGTGGACGAAAAGACGGGAGAGGAAACCCGGGATTACACCCGCTGCGAGCGGTATCTGGGGGAGAAGGCCAGCCACGGCTGCATCCGGATTCAGAAGGAAAAGACCCCGGAGGGGGTCAACGCGGAATGGCTGTGGAAGAACCTGAGCCGGAAGCCCGTGACGAAGGTGATCATCTGGGATGAGATCGACCGGGTGCTGGGCTGCCCGGACGAGGATTATCCCCTGTATTATAACCCCAAGGGAGGAAAGAACTACCACAGCTCCCCGGACTGCCTGCTGGTCAACAGCCGGTACCGGCCGCTGACGGAGTTCACCTGGGGAGAGCTTGACACGGAGCCTTACAGCAAGCTGACGCCCTGCCCAGGCTGCGCGCCGCAGCTGCGCCGGGAGGGGATCGACACGATCAACGAGAAGAATACGCGGAAATAAAAAGGGGAGGAACCGCCCATGCATCTGGTCATACCGAAGGATTATAACCCCGTGCTTGACCTGCGGGATACAGAGATTGCCATAAAACTGGTCAAGGACTTTTTTGAGGCGGAGCTGGCAAAAGCCCTGAACCTGACCCGCGTATCA
>CAZMFY010000128.1:0-702 GCA_964565635.1 uncultured Oscillospiraceae bacterium | reverse complement strand
CCGATCTCCTTCACCAGCACCTTGGAGGACTCGGTCAGTGACCCGTGTGTCCGCACCCATCATGGTGACGCCGGAGAGCGGCCTGAACGATAATCTGAACGGCGTGGAGCGGCCGGTTTCCTTCGATGTGCTGGAAACGGGACAGACGGCGGAAATCGTTCACTCCCTGGCAAAATGGAAGCGGCAGGCGCTGAAGACCTACGGGTTTCAACCGGGAGAAGGGCTGTATACGGACATGAATGCCATCCGTCGGGATGAGCAGACGGATAATATTCACTCCATCTTCGTGGATCAGTGGGACTGGGAGCGGATTATGGCGCCCGGGGAGCGGAATGAGGCCTTCCTTCGGGAGATCGTCCGGAAGATCTACCTGACCTTCCGGAAGACGGAAGGGTATGTATGCGCCCATTATCCGCACATCAAGCCGGAGCTGCCGGATGAGATCGCCTTCGTAACCACCCAGGAGCTGGAGGACCGGTATCCGGAGAAGGATGCCCGGGAGCGGGAGTATCTGGCGGCGAAGGAATACGGCGCGGTTTTCCTGATGCAGGTAGGCGGCGCACTGAAAAGCGGGAAAATTCACGACGGCCGGGCGCCGGACTATGACGACTGGAGCCTGAACGGAGACATCCTGCTGTACGATCCTCTGCTGGATATGAGCCTGGAGGTTTCCAGCATGGGCATCCGGGTGGATCCGGAAAC
>CAZMFY010000127.1:0-7024 GCA_964565635.1 uncultured Oscillospiraceae bacterium | reverse complement strand
GCCAGCCCAGATAGTCGGCGATCAGCAGGCCGCAGAGGTATTCCCCCCGGCTGGCGACCCAGTCCCGGCTTTTACCGCCGGTGATTCCCCGGGACACCTCTTCCAGCGCACCCTCAATATCCACCTTCAGATGAAGCTGGTGGGCAATGGACAGGTACCGCTCCCGGATTTTGATAAACTGATCCTCCACCGGCTTTCCCGCGGCAGCCAGATCATAGCAGAGATAGAGCAGATCCGTCACCTTCTCGTCCGTGGGAAAGCGCTTTCCCGGGGCACTGGGCACCAGATACTGCCGGGTCGGCTCCAGCTCCAGGATGCTGCGGACCTTGCGAAACTGCTCGTCATTAGCCAGGCTGCTGCCACCGAATTTGGTGACGATACATTCAAGCACGGAAATCTTCCTCCCGTTTCGTGTCATACCTTTTCATTGTACTTCCGGAAGCCTGATTATGTCAAGCTCCGGAATGTCCCTGATGCCCTTGCGCTGGTTTTCTTCTATCGAACCGAATGGGTCGCCGTCAGAACGGTGATCTCCTTCGCCCCCGCTTCCCGCAGCGCCCGGATGCATCGCTCCGCGGTGGTTCCGGTGGTCAGCACGTCGTCCACCAGCAGTACCGGTTCATGGATTTCCCCAACCGGCGCGAACGCTCCGCTCAGGTTTTTTTCCCGCTGGGCCCGATTCAGCCGGGCCTGCGGGCGGTCTTTTCCCCTGCGGTCCAGCAGCCGTTCGCACCGCAGTCCCAGCTGGTCCGCCATCGCCTCCGCCAGCAGTCTCCCATGGTCCACGCACCGTTCCCGGATGCGGCTTTTCGGTCCCGGCACCCAGGTCACCACCGTGTCCGCCGGGAACACGGGGAAGTATTCCGGCCGATCCTCCAGGATCCCCGCCAGCTCCCCCGCCGCGCACGCCTCCGCACTGTGCTTTAACCGCAATACCAGCGTCCGGGCCAGCCCCTTGTGGGGCTTCAGGCTCCAGGCGTCCACCCCATTCAGGTCCCGCATGTTCCAGGATTCCAGCATCTCCCCTTTGCGCAGCAGCTGCCGGCATTCCCCGCACAGGCACGCTCCCTGAGAAATCTTCCCGCATCCCAGACAGATCGCGCCTTCCGGATAAACGGTCTCCCACAGGATCCGCCGAAGCCTGTGCCACGATTGTCTGAGGATATCCATCCGTCCCATCTCCGGCTCACCCGCCTTTTTCCCATTTTTCGACCGCTGGCCGATCCTGCCCTTCTTCCCCGTTTTACGCGGGCGTTTCTTCCGTTTCCTTCGGGGTCAGCTCCTCCAGCCTGGCCGTCAGCTTCCGGATCAGCTTCAGCAGCGTCCGCAGCAGCTCCCGGTCGGAGGAGATCTGCGCCTTATACACCATGGCGGGCCGGGATTCCCGGGCAAAGTTGAGATCCGGGCTGATCTCCGTCATGGCCCGCATGAGCCGGACCGGGTCGGGAATGTATTTCTCATCCAGCCGGAAGACGGCGCCGCCCTTTCCCCGGCTCACCTGGCTGATGCCCAGCCGGTTGCACAGGGCCCGCAGCTGGCTGACCTCCAGCAGGGTTTCCGTTACCGCCGGCACATCTCCGTAACGGTCGATCAGCTCGTCCAGCACCTCCGCCCGGTCCGCTTCCGTTTCAATGGAGGCGATGCGCTTGTACATCTCCATCCGCTGTTTTTCGTCTCCGATATAGTCCGCGGGCAGGAACGCGTCCACCCGCAGGTCCACCCGGGTTTCCAGATCCCGCCGGACCACCCCCTGGCCTACCTCCGCCAGGGTTTCCTCCATCAGCTTGCAGTACATGTCGTATCCCACCGTAGCCAGGTGCCCGTGCTGCTCCGGCCCCAGAATGTTTCCGGCGCCGCGGATCTCCAGATCCCGCATGGCGATGCGGAACCCTGCTCCGAATTCCGTGAATTCCCGGATGGCCTCCAGCCGCTGCCGGGCGGTTTCGCTGAGAATTCTGTCCGTCCGGACGGTAAAATAGGCATAGGCCTGCCGGCTGGACCGGCCCACCCGGCCCCGCAGCTGATAAAGCTGGCTGAGGCCGAAGCGTTCCGCGTCAAAGACGATCAGCGTATTGGCGGAGGGCACGTCCAGCCCGCTCTCGATGATGGTCGTGCACAGCAGTACGTCATAGCTGCCGGCATAGAAGTCCATCATCACGTCCTCCAGGGCATGCTCCTTCATCTGTCCGTGGGCCATGCCGATTCTTGCCTCCGGAACCAGCGCCCGCAGCCGGGCATAGAAGCTGTCTATGCTCCGGACCCGGTTATACAGGAAATAAACCTGTCCGCCCCGGCTCAGCTCCCGCAGAATGGCGTCACGGATCACCGCGTCCGAGTATTCGGTGACCACGGTCTGCACAGGCATCCGCTCCTCCGGCGGCGTCTCCAGCACGGACATGTCCCGGATCCCCGTCATGGACATATGCAGCGTCCGGGGAATGGGCGTAGCGCTGAGGGTCAGTACGTCCACCTGGCGCTTCAGGTTTTTAATGGCCTCCTTGTGGGCCACGCCGAAGCGCTGCTCCTCATCCACGATGAGCAGCCCCAGATCCTTGAATTTCACGTCCTTTGCCAGCAGCCGGTGGGTTCCCACCAGGATATCGATCTTCCCCTCCGCCAGGTCCGCCAGCACCTTTCGGGACTCCTTCGCCGTCCGGAAGCGGCTCAGATAGTCCACCCTGGCCCCCGTGTTCCGGAAGCGCTTCAGGATGGTATTGTAATGCTGCTGCACCAGGATGGTGGTGGGCGCCAGCAGGGCCACCTGCTTTCCGTCCATCACCGCCTTGAAGGCCGCCCGCAGGCTGACCTCCGTCTTCCCGTAGCCCACATCGCCGCAAAGCAGCCGGTCCATGCTCCGGTCGCTTTCCATGTCGGCTTCGATTTCCTTGACGCTCTCCTTCTGATCCGGCGTCAGCTCCCAGGGGAATTCATCCTCGAATTCCCGCTGCCAGGGATTCGTCTTGCTGAAGGCGAAGCCCGTGCGCTGGCTCCGCTCCGCGTACAGCTTCTTCAGGTCGAAGGCCAGCGCCTTCAGCCCTTCCTTGACCTTTCCCTTCTGTCTGGCCCACTCTCCGCCGCCCAGGGAATTCAGCTTCGGCGGCTCGGCCGGATTGCCGATATACCGCTGCACCCGTTCCAGCTGCTCCACCGGTACGTAGAGCTTGTCGCTTCCCTGATACTGAATCAGCAGATAATCCCGCCAGGTGCCTTCGCTCTGGAGCCTGGTAATGCCCCGATAGATGCCGACGCCGTGATCCTCGTGCACCACGAAGTCCCCCACCTTCAGCTCCGTAAAGGTGGAAATTCTCTCCCCGGTCCGCTTCCGGCCCCGGCTCTTGCGGTATCCCTCTCCCCAGATATCCGCGTCGCTCACCAGCGCCAGGCCGATGCCGGGAATAACGAAGCCCCGGCTCAGGGTCATGGGCAGAATCACCGGCACCGTGGGTTCGGGCGCGGCGGCGCCCTCCTCCCAGTAAACCGCCCGCTCCGAAAGCTCCTCCAGGCTCTCCGCCAGCCTGCGGCCCCGGGCCTCCCCGCCGCTTAGCAGCACCGTCCTGTATCCCTTCTCCCGCCAGGCGGCCAGATCGTTTTTCAGCAGCCGGATCTGCCCCTGATACCCCACCAGGCCGGCGGCGCCCAGGTCCAGGCTGTCCGCCGGACGGATGCCGCCCAGTCCCTGGAGCATCTCGGTCATGACCAAAAGGGGGAAGCCATTCAACCTCTCCCGAATCATATCCCAGTCCTGCAGCAGGGTTTCCTGTCCGGAAACCGCTTCTCCCCGGCTTATGGCGTTTGTCAGGTCTTCCTGGAATCCCTGCAGCCTTTCCTCCGTTCTGGTGCGGATACGGTCCGGCTCCCAGAGGATCACCACCTCCGGCTCGAACCAGTCCGTCAGCGCCGCCGTATGCTCCGTCAGCACCGTGATCCAGCTGCGCATCCGCCGGAAGGGCTGCCCCTGAGCTACCAGCTCCGCGTCCGCCATCAGCCGGCTCCTCCGCCGGTCGATTTCGCTGCCCTGCCGTTCCTTCCAGGCCGCCTCCCGTACCTTCGGCGCTACCTTTGTGTCAAACAGGGTCTCCTCGTCCTCTTCCTCCGGTAGGGGAGGCAGTTCCGAAAGCAGCCCCGTCTCCGTCGGCTCCGTCTCCTGCGTCTCCCGCAGGGCCGCCTTCATCCGTCCGGCCGCCCCGGCATATTCCTCCGGGAGCAGCAGCGCCTCGCAGGCAGGGCTCACACAGAGCTCCTCCACCCGATCCTGGCTTCGCTGGCTGATGCAGTCGAAGGTTCGGAGGGAATCCACCTCATCGTCAAAAAACTCGATCCGGACCCCATCCTTCCCCGCCGGGGGATAGATATCCAGAATGGATCCCCGCAGGGCGAACTGGCCCTTGCCCTCTACCATACCGACCCGTTCATATCCCATACGCACCAGTCTGGCCGTCAGGCTGGAAAGGCTTATCCGATCCCCGGAGCGCAGCGTGAAAACCGCCTCCCGGAAAGGCTCCGGCCGGCCCATGCGCTGCATCATGGCCTCCGCGCTGGTCACCAGCAGGTTCGTTCCCCCGGTCACCGCCGTCAGTGCCTCCAGCCGCCGCCAGCTGCTCTCCAGGCTGCCTGCCGCCCGGGTCAGATCAATCTCTCCTCCCGGCAGGAAGGCGCAGTCCGCTCCCGACCACTGGCGCGCGTCATCCGCCAGCCGTCCGGCCTTCAGGTCATGCTCGGCAATCAGGAGCACCTTCTTCCCCTCCGCCGCCAGCCTGGCCGCCGTGGCCGCCGCCAGCGTCTGGGTCCCGCCGCCCAGCGCCAGGGGGCTTCCCGCCGCGGCAGCCCGGATTCGGTTCCATCCGGGAATCTCTATCCAGTCCAGTAATCTCAAAATGCTTCCTCTTTACTGTTTATTTCCTGTCTGCATCGCGTGGTCAATCCCGTTGGCCACCCAGTCTGCCGCGGCCGCCGCCGCCTTCTCAAAGGCGGCCGCCATCAGCGGCGCCGTCTCCGAATCCGGCCGGCTCAGCACCCAGTCCGCCAGATCCCATCCCGCAGGCCGGTCCCCCGTGCCGATCCGGATTCTGGGAAAATCCTGGGTGCCCAGATGCTCCACGATGCTGCGCATCCCGTTATGGGTCCCGGGGCCGCCGTTCCTTCGGACCCGCACCCGGCCCGGGGGCAGGTCGATATCGTCGTAGATCACCATCAGGTGATCCGGCTCGCAGTGATACCACCTCAGTAGCTGAGAAACGCATTCCCCGCTGTTGTTCATATAGGTCTGGGGTTCGCACAGCACGATCTTCCGATCCCCCTGCGATACCTCCGCCAAAAGACCCTGGAGCGTTTTTCGCCCCAGGGCGGTCCCGTAGGTCTTTTCCAGCAGCGCCATGGCCTCAAAGCCGGCGTTATGCCGGGTATGCGCATATTCCGGGCCGGGATTGCCCAGCCCCACGATGATAAATACTTCCTTGCTCATTCCGCCGTATCCGTTCAGTTCTTCATTACAATCTGCCAGCTGCTGACGCCCATGCCCACGCAGCACAGGGCTTCCAGCAGGTAGTCCACCGCCACGCTGGGGAAGGGGCTTTTGTCCACCGCGAACTCCAGCAGCACAATCAGGGGTACCATCAGGATAAACAGCGTGCACCACAGAATCAGCGTCTTCCTGGGCATCCGCTCCGCCGCCGGCTTTCTGCTCCACCGAAGCACCGCGAAAATGATCAGCCCCAGCAGGACCACCGCGGAAGCCACCTGGCTCACCCGTACAAACAGCCACCGCAGGAAATTATCCCGGCGCAGCGCCTCCAGCAGGATCTGGCAGCTGGCGTACAGAACCAGGAACATCCGAGCTCTGTATCCATCCGTCTTTTTTCTCCCGACGGTCATCAGCAGTACGAAGATGCACAGCCCCACCAGTCCCTCCAGCAGGAAAACGGAGAAGTTCCATTCCTCCCATTCGTTCATCACTGCCAGCGGAAAGAACTGCAGCCTTTCATCCATCACCTCCGGGCCGATGCCTTCCCCGATGGAGAACTCTCCGAACCGGGACACGGCGATTGCCAGGGCCGCGGAAGGCGCCAGGGCATCCAGCAGCCGGGAAACCTTCTCCCCGGATATCTTTCCGGCAATCAGGGCGCCCAGGCAGACGCCGCCCACGGCACCCCAGAAGGCTGCGCCGCCGGCAGACCCCCAGGCCGCCAGCTCCGCATCCACGGCGGAAAAGAAATTCTCCAGTCCCAGCTCCAGGAACAGTTCAAACCTGGCTCCCACATAATAAAGCCTGGCGCACAAAAGTCCCAGTACAATACCGAGCAGGCAGGTCCATCCCGCGGCCGCGGGCTTCACGCCGGTCCGTTTCGCTTCCCACAGGAACAGCAGGAGACCCGCCGCGCAGCCGAACCAGATGCTCCAGGCGTAGGGTGAGAGTTCCAACCCGAAAATATGCCACATGATCCGTTGTGTTTCCAAAGTAATCTTACTCCTTTGCGCCGGCCGCCAGATAGGGCAGCTCCAGATATCCAAGATCCTCATCCAGCAGTCCCAGATCAAACTGGGTATCCGCCTGAATCCGTTCAATGACGCCCAGGGCCTGATCCCCCGTCACAAACTTCGGCTGGAAGTCGTTGGGATCCCCCGTCTTCTCCGCCGAGGAGGAAATATAGCAGGGGTAAATCCGTCCGGACTGCCCCAGGTAGGTCCCGCTGTCGCTGAAGCGCAGATCCATCTGCAGGACCATGGACTCCAGGGAACGGACATACGGTTTGTTCGTCTGGCTCCGGATCACCATGTTTCCGCCGAAGCAGAAATTGCCCAGGGAATAGAACACATACCGCTGATTGATCCGATCCACTCCCTGAACCACATGGGGATGGTGCATGACCACCAGATCCACCCCCCAGTCCTCCACGGCCCGGTGGGCATACCGCACCTGGTCCAGATCCCGGCGTCTGGGGGCGTATTCCACCCCGGAATGGAAGCTGCATACGATGGCGTTGACGCCTGCCTCCCGCATGCGCTTCGCAGTCTCCCCCACCTGCTC
>CAZMFY010000126.1:0-7037 GCA_964565635.1 uncultured Oscillospiraceae bacterium | reverse complement strand
GTACGGAAAAGCCTTGCTGGTTTATCTCCCCGGCCGCGCGACCCAGGCAGCGGTTTCGTTTGTTGTGGAGTGTGTGTTGACTTATATCCTGAATCTGGTGCTGTTCCAAAGATTAAAAAAAATGGTGCATAAACCCAGTCACAAAAGGTGTGCCATGGAGATGGCCACCATGGAGGCAAAGGCCGCCATCGAAAAGGAGCCGGACGCGCCGGTTCCCCTGCATATTCGCAACGCGCCAACCCAGCTCATGAAAAATCTGGATTACGGCAAGGGCTACCAGTATGCCCATGACTACGCGGAAAAGATGACCGCCATGGAATGCCTGCCGGACAATCTGAAAGGCCGCCGGTTCTATCATCCTACGGATCAGGGGCAGGAAGCCCGGTACAAGGAGCGGCTGGAGCAGATTCTGGCCTGGAAGGAATCCCAGGCTTCCAAATAGCCGGGCCGAATCCCCGGGGCGGCAGCGCCCGATCCCGCCGGGCCCGGTTCTATCCTTTGGGAGCTGAAGCCTGTCCTCCGCTGACGCGGGGCTCGCATTGACAGCAGGGCTTTTTTCGTGTAACCTGCTCTCATGAGCCACGGATAAAAAGGAGGGTTCTCCTTGAAAACGGTAAAGAAATGCTTTTTGAAGCAGCTTTGTCTGCTGCTTTGTGCCCTGCTCCTGACAGGCAGCCTGTTTCCCTTCTCTGCCGATGCCCAGGCCGCGGAAAGCCCCGCGCCTTCCGTCCGCGTCCTGCTGCGGCGTCTGAATCTGACGGACCGGATCGATCTGCGGCTGGGCTGCGGGTATCAGGTGACCTGGGCCGGCAGCCGCATGCAGCTTCCCGCCGGAAGGGAAATCACCGTCCAGACCCGGAGTGACCGGCTGATCCTGTTTTATGAAGGGGCTTCCCTGGACTGCGGCGCCTGGCTGAACCTGTCCAGGCTGCGTCAGGGATCGGAAAACGGAAATACGCCCGTCGGCATGGCCATTCTCCCCTGGGACGGCATGTATCCCGGGGATCTGAACCTGACCGTCTCCGGCGGGCAGCTGCAGCCGGTAATGACCCTCAGCGTGGAGGATTATCTGCTGGGCGTCGTTCCCTATGAAATGAGCGACGATTTCCCCCTGGAAGCCCTGAAGGCCCAGGCCGTCTGCGCCCGTACCTATGCCCTTTCCCGGGTGAACGCCGGAAAAGCCTGGGATGTGGTGGACACCACCAACGACCAGGTGTTCCGTCCTGTATCCGTTTCCCGGGCCAATACCGCCCGGGCCGTCCGGGAAACGGCGGGTGTCGTGGTCACTTCCGGCGGAAAGCTGGCCAACTGCTATTACAGCGCTTCCAACGGCGGCCAGACGGAACTGCCGTCCCATGTTTGGAGCGGCGCGGAAGAAACCGCCTGCTATGCCATGACGGATGATCCCTACGATCTGGAAAACCCGGAATCCATCCTGAAGAAAGCCACCCTCCGGAAGAATGGCAGCGGGCTGCCGGAGGCTTTCCTGACCCTGCTGCGGGAAGCCGTATTCGCCCGGCCGGAGATGGCCGGATATGTTCAGGCCCCGGATTGTTTCCGGGTGGACAGCATTCAGTCCCTGGTCCTGACTTCGCCCCGGTTCAGCGCGCCCAGCCGGCTGATGACGAAAATGGAAATCAAAATCGGCGTCTCAGGGCGGAAATATCTGCCGCCGGAAACGCCGGAACCCTCCCTGACCTGGGAAGAGGACGAGGAAGGCGTCACCACCACGCCCAGGCCGACCGTCACGCCGGAGCCGGTGCTTCGCCTGAGCGTCTTTGAGCAGGCGGGGACCTTTACCCTGACGCTGCCCCTCTTTCCCTCCGCCGTCCGGGCCCTGGGGCTCAGCGTCTACGGCGCCGACAATGAGATTATCACCGTGACGGAAACCGATTCCGCCTTCCAGCTGGCCGCCGGCCGGTACGGTCACGGGGTCGGCATGAGCCAGCGGGGCGCCCAGTGGATGGCCGCCAAATATGGAAAAAACTTCCAGGAAATCCTGTCCTTCTATTATCCCGGTTCCCAGCTGATGAAAACCTCCGCCGGCGCCGCGGCCCTTTCCACCCCGGATCCCGTGCTGGCGGAAACCCCCGGACCCGCCGCCACCCCTACTCCCCGGCCCACCCTGATGCCGGTGACGGAATCGTTGCCGGAAGGCGCCTGGATGGCCAGCGTGGAAGGCATTGAGGACGACAGCACCCTGAACCTGCGGGCGGAGCCCTCCCAGGCCGGGGACATTCTCATGCGGCTGTATAAGCACCAGCGGCTGATCGTGCTGGAAACCTGCGAGGATCCCGCATGGGTTCATGTCAGGACCGACAGCATCGAGGGCTACGTCATGGTTTCCTTCCTGGCGCCGGTCTCAGAATAACAGAAGGCGCGGCTGATTCTTCCGCGCCGGGCTTCATAAAAGGGCTGCCTCCGATGATCTTCTCAGATCATTTTAAGGCAGCCCTTCTTCATTTCTTTCCGTTCTGAAAGAGCATCCGTTCATACACGACGGACCCGCTGATCTCCGACTTTTTCGCCCGCCCCATCAGATCCGTCACCGCCTCCGCCGGGCTCCGTCCCCGGTTGACCACCGCGTCCACCGCCTCCGTGATCGGCATGGAGATGCCATATCTGGCCGCCAGCTGAAGCGTGGCCGGAAGGGCGTTGATCCCTTCCACAACCATTCCGACCCGCCTGACGGCTTCCTGAACGGGCACGCCCTGTCCGATCAGCTCTCCGCACCGGTTGTTCCGGCTGTGGCGGCTGGTCGCCGTCACAATCAGGTCTCCGATGCCCGCCAACCCGCTGAAGGTCTGCGGAAGGCATCCCATGGCCTCCCCCAGCCGCGTGATTTCCGCCATTCCCCGGGTAATGATCGCAGCCTTCGTGTTGTCCCCAAACCCGAGGCCCGCGGAAATCCCGGCCGCCAGCGCAATGATGTTTTTTACGGCGCCGCAGAGCTCCACGCCTTCCACATCCGGATTCGTATAGACCCGAAGGCAGGAATTCATGAAGATATCCTGTACCTTCTGCGCCGTCGCCTCGTCTCTGCAGGCGGATACAATCGTGGTCGGAAGGTCTCTGGCCACCTCCTCCGCATGGGTCGGCCCGGACAGCGCCACCGCGCGGACGCCGGGAATCTCATCCCGGATCACCTGCGTCATGGTGTAAAGCGTGTCGGGCTCCAGCCCCTTCGCCACGTCCACGATCAGCTGCCCGGGAAAAACAAAGGGTGCGGCAAGTCGTGCCGTAGAACGGACGGCAAAGGAAGGAACGGCAAACAGCAGCAGTTCCTTTTCCCTGCATACCTCTTCAATCTCCCGGGTAAACCGGGTTTCTTCCGGAATGATCATGTCCGGAAGGTTCTTCTGCCGTCTGGTTGTTTCCAGGCCGTCGATCTCCCGCGGATCAAAGGACCATACCGTTACATCGTGTCCGCAGTTGGTCAGCATCCGGGCCAGCGCCATGCCCCAGGTTCCGGATCCGAGAATTCCGATGGAAGCCATGTGTCTCACCTGCCGTTCTCCGTCTCATATTCCGGGCCGCGGAGGGAACCGCGCCCTGTCCCTATCATATCATCATCAGGCCTGTTTTCCAACCCTGTCTCCGCCCTTGCCAAAAAAGCCCCGCGCGGCATCTCTCCGCGCGGGTTGCTTTCTCGTTAATCCGCTCAGTCCAGGAACTCTTCCCGCAGGGTCACGCCGAATTCCTTCGCGATGGCCCGGAGCGCGTCGTCCGTAATGGTCTGCAGCTCCGGCAGTCCGGTGCTCTTCTGAAGCACCCAGATCTGCGCGCTCTTCTCGATGGTATGCATCAGGCCGAAGGTAATGTCGAAATCCGGTCCGGATACGAAGAGGCCGTGCTGCGCCCAGACTGCCGCTTCGAACTCTTCCATCTTTTTGCAGGTGGCCATGGCGATATCCGCGCCGCCGGGAACCATCCACGGTACCACGCCCACGCCGCCGGGGAAGACCACGGGGCATTCCGTAGCGCTCTTCCACAGCGCCCGGCTGAACTCCCGGTCGGAGATGGGCAGCACATAGGTCATGGCGATCACGTTCGGCGTATGCGCGTGATAAATCACCCGGGTGGCGCCGTTCGTGGCCGCCACGCGGACGGAATGGTTCATGAAATGGCTGGGGAACTCGCTGGTAGGCCGGCCGCCGTTCACCAGGCCCCAGCGGATGCGGTAGGAATCGCCCCGGTCATTGATTTCCACCACGCAGATGCTGTCCTCCGGATCCAGAATCACGTTCCGGAAATACTTGCCGCTGCCGGTGGAAAGGAAATATTCCCCGGCCAGGTTCGCGCCGGTGACGCCCATGGCCACCCAGGGCCTGGGTTCCGCGTCGAAGAAGGGCTTCATCTCCGCCACTTCCTCCGCCTTCAGCCGGTAAGTCAGGTTGCCGCCGTTGCGCTCATGCCAGCCCTGCAGCCAGCCGTCGTTGCACATGCGGATATACCGTTTGACGATGTCCAGATCCAAAATGCCCATTTTTCTTTCCCTCCGTATCCTTATTGTTTATGTTGCTGTGTTTTCCCCATTCGTCCGTGTCCTTACCGGGTGATGATATCCACCGGCACGTTGAAGATCTTCGCCACCTTCAGGATGGTATCGATATGCCGTCCCACCGCCGCGGCCATGTGATGGGTGGGGCCCGCCTCGCTCCAGCGGTTGCAGAATTCTCTTGCGCTGATGGAAAAGCGCATCCGCATATTGGTATCCCCGAACTCAAAGATGGGACCTTCCTCGTTTACGCCCTCCGCCACCACGAACTTGAAATGCCCGTCCCGGTCCTGGGTGATTCCCAGGAAGGTGATATCGGCATTCGTCGGCGGATAGAACTGGGTCAGATAGCCGCCGCCGGTCTTCCCGTGGAACACAGGGACGATCTTCATGGTAGGCTTCCGGGCCTGGGAGATGTCCGCGTCTCCGGAACCGCTGTGGCCGATGATGCAGATGTCCTCATTAAAGTCGATGGAGTACATCTCGCTCAGCTGGCCGGTGCCGGCGATGGTCTTCAGAATGCTCATGGCCATCGCCACCTTGATGTCCCCTTCCACGGCGCAGGCGGTCCCCTGCTTGATCAGCATGGAGAAGGCCGGAATCAGCATGCTGTCCAGCTTGCCGGCAACCCCCTGGGCAAAGCCGTCATAGTGAGACGCCACAAAGCCCAGCTGCTCATCCTTCACCCACTGCTCGAAGGCCACCACATACCTGGCCATATCCCAGACGGTTTCCACCGTAGCGCCGCCTTCGATGTCAAAGGTGTCCAGAATATCCTCCGCCTTGGCCCGGATGGCCGCTTCATCGGTGATGTTGTCCGCGATGGCCCACATCTTCTCCCAGTCGAACTGCTTGGTATACAGCCACATCCGGTGATACAGATTGGTCTCGTCAATATACAGGTCCATCATGCCGGGATAAGGCCGGCCGATCTGGGCCAGGTTGGTGTCCCGGAAGCGCCGGCGCACCTGCGCCGCCCGGCACCAGTCCTCAATCTCCGCCTGCAGGGCCGGATCTCCGCCCTCCTCCACGCCGGTAATCACCGCGTGCCGCTTGCCTGCCCGCTCCAGGTCCGCCACCATCTCGCCCACCGCGCCGCAGGCGTACAGGGTGCCCAGCCAGGTTGCATTGTCCGTGTTGGGATAATCCGGCGCCTTCATCTTCTGCACATTCACCAGCACCACCGGCACATCCAGATCCCGTACGGCGGGCAGCATGTTATAGCTGGTGGCGTAGGTCAGCAGCTGCAGGATCACCAGATCCACATCCGCGGCCCGGAATTTATCTCCCGCGGCCATGGCCTTCTCCTTTGTGGTAACGATGCCCCCGTCGATCAGCTCCACGCTGTCCGGAATCCGCTTTTTAAAGACCTCGTACTGGCCTTCAAACTCCGGAACGAGAGAGGGGAACTGGGGCAGGTAGGCGCCCAGGGCGATGGCGAAAACGCCGATCCTGGCTTTGGTGTTGACTAACATGGGGCATAACCTCCTTTATTCCTGATTGGCTTTCGCCTGAATCTTCAGGTTTCCCAGGGCCGTGGCTTCAATGGGCAGGGCGATCACCTGCTTGCCTGTGGCTTCTTCCGTCAGCCGGTTCAGGAAGCCGTTCTTGGCGCCGCCGCCTACGATATACAGCCTGGCGCAGGCCATGCCCGTATTCCGCTCCAGCTCCTCGATTCCCTGCCGATAGCCCTGGGCCAGGGAGCGGTAAGCGCAGCGGAAATACCCGGCCGCGCATTTCGGCGGATGGGGCAGCCTCGCGTCGAAGGCGGCCTTCATGCTTTCCGGCGCCAGGAAGATCTCGTCGTTCACATCCACCAGATGGTCGAAATGCTTCTCCTCCGCCTCGGCGGTAATTTCGTCCCAGGGTTTATCCGGGCACAGCTCCGCCTTCAGCCGGTTCACCAGCCACATGCCCATCAGATTCTTCTGGTACCGGTTATAACCCACGCCGCCCTCATTGCTGTAATTCGCCGCCTGGCTGCCCGGGTCCGTCAGGGGTCTGGGGGTTTTAACGCCCAGGAGGCTCCAGGTTCCGGAGGAAATATACAGTTCGTTTCCCTCCATGGGAATTCCTTCCACGGCGCTGCCGGTATCGTGGGTGGCGCAGAGCACCACCTTCATCCCCTCATATTCCCCGATCATCTCCCCCGGCCGGGAGAGCTTCGGAAACAGATGCTTCGGCAGCCCCAGCCGCCGGATGATCTCCGGGTCATATTCCCCGGTCTCCGCGCTGACCATCCCGCCGGTGGTGGCGTTGGTATACTCGTGCGCCTTCTTCCCACAGAGCCTGTACATCAGCCAGCAGGGCAGCATCAGGAAATCCGTGACCCCCTCCAGCCGGCCCGCTTCCAGATCCGCGTAAAGCTGATAGACCGTGTTAAAGGGCTGAAACTGGATGCCCGTATGCCGGTACAGCTCCGTGAAGGGCATTTTTTCATGCACCCGGGGAATCACGTTCTCCGTCCGGCTGTCCCGATAGGCATACCCGGGCCAGACCTCCTGCTCCCCCTTCATCAGCACATAGTCCACGCCCCAGG
>CAZMFY010000125.1:0-7059 GCA_964565635.1 uncultured Oscillospiraceae bacterium | reverse complement strand
CCCTGCGAGAGCTTCTGGACGGAGCTGCAGCTGAAGGACGGCTGCTGCCCGGACTGCGGCCGCCCGGTGGAGAAGACCCAGGAGGAAAGCTATTTCTTCCGGATGAACAAATACGCGCCCTGGCTGATTCAGTATATCAAGGATCACCCGGAGTTCATTCAGCCCGCCAGCCGGGCCAACGAGATGATCCACAATTTCCTGGAGCCCGGGCTGCAGGATCTGTGCGTCAGCCGGACCAGCGTCCGGTGGGGCGTGCCGGTGGACTTCGATCCGAAGCACACGGTCTATGTCTGGATCGACGCCCTGAGCAATTACATTACCGCCCTGGGCTACGGCACGGATCATGACGAGCTGTACCGGAAGTACTGGCCCGCGGACGTGCATCTGGTGGGGAAGGAAATCGTCCGATTCCACACCATCTACTGGCCCATCATGCTGCATGCCCTGGGACTTCCGCTGCCGAAGCAGGTGTTCGGCCACGGATGGCTGGTCATCGACGGGAAAAAGATGGGCAAGTCCGTGGGGAATGTGGTGGACCCGGTCATTCTGTGCAACCGGTATTCCAGCGACGCGGTGCGTTACTTCCTGATGCGGGAGATGCCCTTCGGAAACGACGGGGAATTTACGCTGAAGTCCATGCTGACCCGGGTCAACGCGGATCTGGCCAACGATCTGGGCAACCTGGTGAGCCGGACGGTGGCCATGATCGAGAAATACTATGACGGCGTCATTCCGGCCGCGGATGCGGTGGAAGAGCTGGACCGGACCCTGTGGGCGCTGGCGGAAGCCATGCCCGGCAAGGTGGAGGAACAGATGAACGCCTTCCAGTTCTCCGGCGCGCTGCAGGAAATCTGGAAGCTGATCGGGGAATGCAACCGCTATATCGACCAGACCCAGCCCTGGGTTCTGGGCAAGACGGAGGAAGGCAGGCCCCGGCTGGGGACGGTGCTGTATACCCTGGCGGAATGTGTGCGCCGGGTGGCGGTCTGCGTGGGCTTCGTGATGCCCCGGACCCCCGAGCGGATCTTTGCCCAGATTGGGGTGGAAGCGCCCGAGATGAAAACCTGGGATTCCGTCAATCAGCCCTTCCCGGTGCTGCCGGCGGGCCTGAAGGTTCATAAGGGCGAGGCGCTCTTCCCCCGGCTGGATATCCAGAAGGAAATTGAACGGGATCTGCCCAAGGAAGAGAAGAAGGAAGAGAAAGCCGCGGAAAAAGCCGCCAAGAAGGAAGCCAAGGCGGAGAAGAAGGAGCAGAAGCACGCGGAACCGGAATTCCCCGCGGAGATCGGCATCGAGGTGTTCGACCAGTGCAAGATGCAGGTAGCCCGGGTGCTGGAATGCGCAAAGGTGGAGAAGAGCAATAAGCTTTTGCAGTTCCGCCTGAGCTTCGGCAAGGACGGGGAGCGGACCATTCTCAGCGGCATCGCCAAATTCTACCCGAATCCGGAGGAGCTGGTGGGCCGGCAGATCGTGGCCATTACCAACCTGGCGCCCCGGAAGATCGCTGGCATCGAAAGCCAGGGCATGATTCTTTCCGCCCTGGACGACGCCGGAAACCTGCGGCTGCTGAGCGTGGGCGAAGGCGTGGAAGACGGGGCGATCGTCGGATGAGGCAGCTCTTCGACAGCCACTGCCATGTCAACGAAGAAAAATTCGACGAGGACCGGGAGGACGTGCTGGCCCGGATGAGGGAGTATGGAATCACCCGGTACGCGGTGATCGGCTCCGATATGGCCACCTCCCGGGCCTGCGTGGAGTATGTAAAGACCCACCCGGACGCGGTTTGCGCCGTGGGCATCCATCCCCATGAGGCGAAAGGATACGCGGAAGGGGATCTGGATATCCTGGCGGGATGGATCCGCTCCGGGGAGGCGAAGGCCATCGGGGAGATCGGGCTGGATTACTATTACGACCTGAGCCCCCGGGAGACCCAGCGGGAAGTCTGCCGCCTGCAGATGGAGCTGGCCTGGGAAATCGGCACCGGCACGGCCTTCCATGTGCGGGACGCCCACCAGGATATGCTGGATCTGATGAAGAGCATGAAAAGCCGCCTGACCCCGGGCATCCTGCACTGCTTCAGCGGCAGCGCGGAGATCGCGAAGGAATATCTGAAGCTGGGGTATTATATCTCCTTTGCGGGGCCGGTGACCTTCAAAAAGGCGCCGAAGCTGCGGGAGGCGGCGCTGCTGGTGCCCCGGGACCGGCTGCTGATCGAGACGGACAGCCCCTACCTGGCGCCGGAGCCGGTGCGCGGCCGGCGGAATGAGCCGGCGAACGTCCGCTTCGTAGCGGAAAAGCTGGCGGAGATCCGGGGAGAGGACCCCGACGAGCTGGCGGCCTATACCTATGAAAACGCCCTGCGGTTTTACGGCCTGCAGGGATAAAAAAAGAACGGGACCGGATTATTCCAGCCCCGCTTTTTTTATCGAAAGATTCATGGCATGCTGCTGATCAGAAGCGGCCCCAGTTCTGCTGCAGGTAGGCGATGGACTCCTCGGTATAGCCCTGGCTCCTGGCGAAGGTCAGGTATTTCTCCATGGGGATGAAGAATTTGTGCTTGCAGTCGCGGATCGTCAGGTCGAGATAGTACTTATCCGAATCGTCCAGGGTGCCTTCAAAGGCGTCGCCGCCGAAGATCACGGCCAGGTCCGCGTCCGTCAGGGGCTTTCTGTTCTGCAGGGTGCTCTTATTCATAAACATGTTTTGCTCTCCTTTTCACTGTCATCTTTCGCGCTGTTTTTTTCGATCGTTTCCGTCAGGATTGATGCCTGACACTTCTACATACGCATCTTCCGGAAGTGCGGGCAGTAAAAAGTTCAAAACCGCATTCACTTTTTTTCGGTCATTTTTTTCGGTTTTTTCAGCCGGCGGCCGCGTCGGGCGTGCCGGCCATGCAGGGGGACTTACAGGCTGTCCAGGATTTCCCTGGCCTGCTGCTCCGTCAGGCCGGGACGCAGCGCCGGACTGTACAGCAGGTTCAGCATCCGCCAGTCCACCTCGCTGAGCTCCTGGGTCTGGGTCCAGCGATCGTAGAGAATGCTGTCCCGATAGACCAGATGATCCCCGGGAAGCCCCAGGGCGCCCACCAGCTCCTCCAGCAGCAGATGAATCCGGTCTTCCTGCTCCGTGGCGTCGGAGGCGATGGCGATGCGGGCGGAGGTAATCCGGTTTCCCGTCAGACTATACTGGAAGAAGCCCCAGTTATCCTCCACATATTCGGTCAGATAATATTTCATCATATACTGGGGAATATACCAGACCCGGACCGCCGCGTCCGTATCCCGGCGGACCCGGCGGATGCCCGGGAAATCTGTCACCTTTTCGTTCAGCTCAAGCAGGAAGGCGTCCAGGGCCCGCAGATCCTCCCGGGTGGGGGAGCCGCCCACCCAGAGGGTGACCTCCTCCTCCCAGCGGTTCAGCAGATGAGGGGTATCGGGATCCCCGTACTCCGGATGAAAGGCGCACTGCAGGAAGAGCGACTTCGCCTGACGGGCCGCCTGGGCCTCATTGGCAGGCCGGAAGTCGGAAGCGGCGGAAAGGGCGGGCAGCAGGAGCGCCAGAGAAAGGCACAGCATGGCCCGCAGGAAAAGCCGGAAGGATCTTTTTTTCATCCGCATGCGCCTCCTTTCTGCCCCGGGAAATGATGAGGGCGTTTCATGACCGCCCGGCCGGATCGAAGGAAGAACCGACGGATAGCCGGCATCTTTCACGAAACAGCGGAACGGCAGATTCTCTTTGCCCTCATTGTACCGGAAAAAGCGTCCTACGGCAATTGCTTTTTTGGCCGGGGAAGGTTGAACCGCATCCCGATCCTCTGCTATAATTTCAGCGAGACGAAACGCGATCGGGGAGATGATTCCATGAGAAACCGGATTTATCTGGATCACGCGGCCACGACCCCGCTGGCGGCGGAAGTGCTGGCGGAAATGATGCCGTATCTGACGGAAATTTACGGAAACCCATCCAGCATTCACGGCACCGGCCGGGAGGCGCATCAGGCCCTGGAGACGGCCAGAAGGCGCACGGCAGCGGCCCTGGAAGCAAAACCGCAGGAGATCTATTTTACCTCGGGCGGCAGCGAGAGCGACAACTGGGCGATCCGCGGCGCCGCTATGGCGAACCAAAGCCGGGGCCGGCATCTGATCACCGATGCCATCGAGCACCACGCAGTGCTGCATACCTTCCGGGAGCTGGAGCGGGAAGGCTTTGAGGTGACATATCTGCAGCCGGACGGACAGGGAAGGATCGATCCGGCGGAGGTTGAAAGGGCGATCCGGCCGGATACGGTTCTGATCTCCGTCATGACCGCCAACAACGAAATCGGCACCCTGCAGCCGGTTCGGGAAATCGGAAGGATTGCCCGGGAGAAGGGCGTTCTCTTTCATACGGACGCGGTGCAGGCCATCGGGGCCGTGCCGGTGAAGGTGGAAGAGATGAACGCGGATCTGCTGAGTCTCAGCGCCCATAAATTCTACGGCCCCAAGGGCACGGGCGCCCTGTATATCCGGCAGGGAACGAAAATCTCGCCCCTGATTCAGGGGGGCGCCCAGGAACGGAGCCTGCGGGCGGGGACGGAAAACGTGGCGGGAATCGTGGGCCTGGGATGCGCCATCGAGCGGGCGGCCCGGAACCTGGCGGAGAACGCGGCCCGAACGGCGCGCCTGCGGGACCGGCTGATCGGAGGAATCCTGGAGCGGATTCCGGGCGCGATCCTGAACGGGGATCCCGTGAACCGGCTGCCGGGCAACGCCCATTTCACCTTCCGGGACGTGGACGGCGAGGCGCTGCTGCTGCGGCTGGATCTGATGGGCATCGCGGCCTCGGGCGGAAGTGCCTGTACAGCCGGCGCCGCAGAGCCCAGCCATGTGCTGGCGGCGCTGGGTCAGCCCGAAATCCTGGCAAAGGGCGGGCTGCGCATGAGCCTCGGCCCGGAGAACACGGAGGACGAAATCGGGGAGGTTCTGGAGATGCTCCCCGGACTGATCGGGGACCTGCGAAGATAATCGTACATTGTAACAAAAAGGACATCGGCTTGACTTTCCTACCGGAGGGGCATATCATGAAAACCGACGGAAGGAACGGATTCTGAATTGAAAATCCGGTCTGAAAGGAGGCGGGCCCCGAAAAGGCCCCGATATAAGAAGCATGAAAAAAAGAGTATGCGCGCTGCTGCTGACAGCGGTGCTTTGCTGCCTGATGGCCGCGCCGGCGCTGGCCGTTACCTACGGGACGGTATTCGGGGGATGGCTTCGCCTGCGGCAGACGCCCAGCTATGAGGCCGCTACCCTGGCCAGCTATCCCAACGGCACCGTTGTGATCATCCTGGGATATACGGGCGGATGGGCGAGGGTTCAGACGCCGGACGTGCGGACGGGATATATGGATATGCGGTATCTGAACTTTTCCACCAGCCCCACGGTGAAGCCGACGGCCACCCCGACGGCCGCCCCGGCCCGGACGTGGACGAAGGTGAACCGGACGGCCTACGTCACCAGCCAGAATGGGAAGGGGGTGCGGATGCGCAGCGCCCCGGAGGTGAAGAATCAGAACGTCATGGGTCTGTATCCGGTGGGCCGCAAGGTCACGGAAGTGCGCCTGTCCAACGACGGCTGGTCCTACATCAAAGTCGACAACAAGTACGGCTATATGATGTCCCAGTTCCTGACCACCTACGTCCCCGCGCCGACGGCCACCCCCTATGTGCCGGGGCCGACGGCCGTTCCGATCCCTACGCCGACGCCGGCCTCGGCCCAGATCGAGTCCATTAAAATCAACCCCTACAGCCCCCGGGTGGGAGACAAGATTCAGGTGATTGCGACCCCGTCCAATGCGGAATATACCTGCGTTTGGTATAACGACGAGAACATGCTGCTGTCTACCGCCCTGACCTATACGGTCCGCCCGGCGGACGTGGGCCATGTGATCCACGTCCGGATCCAGGGGGTGGGAAAATCCGCCGGCTTCGCGGCGGACGGGACCACCGCCGCGGTGAAGGAACTGGCCGCTCCATAAACGGCACACACACGGAAGACCGGGAAGGGCTGTGCGTTTCACAGCTTCTCCCGGCCTTCTTTTTATCCTCGGCCCCCGCGCAAAAGAAGCCGCCTCCTGTGAGACGGCTTTTCCGGATGCCGGGATGATTCCTGAACATCAAAGAAGGAGCTGCCTCGGTGAGACAGCTCCTTCTTTCAATTCATGGGATTACTTCAGCATGGAGGGCTCCCAGCTCTCATGGGGCTCCAGGCCCAGCAGCTCCGCCACGGTGGCGGCGATGTTCGCCAGACCGAAGTTCGGGTCGTCCTTCATCTCGTGCTTCGCGTCCTTGTCGTAGATGATGAAGGGAACGGGATTCAGGCTGTGGGCGGTACGGACCTTCACGTTGCCCTTCTTGTCCTTCTCCAGCATCTGGTCGGAGTTGCCGTGATCGGCCGTAATCATGAGAATCACGTTCTCCTCGTCGCAGACCTTTTTCAGCCGGGCCAGGCAGAGGTCCACGGACTCCACGGCGATTTCCGTCGCCAGCAGGTCGCCGGTGTGCCCCACCATGTCTCCGTTGGGATAATTGCAGCGGATGAAGCCGTACTTGTGGCTGCGGATGGCGTCGATCATCAGATCGGTAATCTCGGTGGCCTTCATCCAGGGAGCCTCGTCAAAGCTGCGGACGTCGGAATCCACCCGCACCCAGTCCTCCAGCTCCTCGGAGAACTTTTCGGAACGGTTGCCGTTCCAGAAATAGGTGACGTGACCGTATTTCTGGGTTTCGGGGCAGGCGTATTCGGCGGATTGACCAGGTAGGTCTGGGGGATGTGCAGGTCTCCGTCATACTGCAGCATGCCGGCGTATTTCACCTGGGGAATGACGCCCCGGTCAAAGAAGGTGAACTCATCGCCGCCGTCAAAGGCCATGGAGATCTCCAGCGCCCGGTCTCCCCGGAAGTTGAAGAGGATGACGGAATCCCCGTCCTGCATGGCGCCCACGGGCTTGCCGTTTTCCGCGATGACGAAGGCGGGCAGATCCTGGTCGATGGCGCCGGTCTCCTGGCGGTAGACCTCCACGGCC
>CAZMFY010000124.1:0-7120 GCA_964565635.1 uncultured Oscillospiraceae bacterium | reverse complement strand
CTTGGTTCTCTTTTTTTCTCCCCTTTTGTGTTACCTATGTATTGTACTCATACACTTGCCTTCGTAAAGTCCGTCGTCAACTGACTCCTCCTCAAGGCTGACGCACAGGCTGAACCTCAGCCATATACCGGTTTGCAGCTTAGCTGCAAAACTTGATTTCAGTTTCATGTTTATGTTATCATAGGGACCTCCGTTAGGGGGAGAGAAGAGGTACGGGAATGGCTCAGGTAAATGATATCGCGATAGATCTGGGGACATCCCAGGTAATTATTTATATGAAGGGGCAGGGGATCGTTCTGAGGGAACCAGCATGCGTAGCCATCGATCAGGAAACCAGACGTATTCTTGCGTTTGGAACGGAAGCCTGGAGAATGGTCGGCCGAACTCCCTCCAACATTCAGGTGATTCGCCCGCTCTTACAGGGGGAAATGCTTGATTTCGATTTGACCGGAAATATGCTTCGCTTTTTTGTTGCACGGGTCACGGGGAAACGCCGGCTTTCCCGCCCGCGCGCAATCCTGACGACGCCATCCGGTGTAAAGGAAATTGAAAACAAGGCTTTGATGACAACGCTTTTTGATGTAGGCGTAAGGCGGACGCAGATGTTGGACCGCAGCATTGCCACGGCGCTCGGCGCTCAGCTGAACTTCATGGGCGAATACGGCTGTATGCTTGTGGATATCAGCGCCGGCGGAACGGATGTTGCTGTGCTGTATCATGGAACGCCTACGGTTATGAGCAGCATGCGGGTAGGCGGTGATCAGTTTGATGATGCGGTGATTCGATTTATCCGCCGAAAGTATAATCTTCTGATCGGCGAACGCACCGCTGAGCAGGTAAAAATCACCCTGGGCAGCGCAGTCCGCCGAAACCAGAAAATCTCAATGGATATTACGGGACGAAGCCTTATTTCGGGGCTTCCGAAAACCATGATGATTGAATCCGATGAGATCTATGAGGCGCTGATCGACTGCATCAATGATTTGATTGAGGGCATTCAGGTGCTGATAGAAAAGACCCCGCCACAGCTTGCTTCAGATATTTTTGAAAGCGGAATTACATTAACCGGCGGCGGATCGCAGCTGTATGGTCTGGCGGAAGCTGTCGGCAACGTGATCAAGGTTCCCTGCAGAATTGCGGATGAAGCCAGAGACTGTACCGTGCTTGGCTCGGCCAAGGTTCTGGAAGATCCCGCCCAATACAGCCAGCTGCTGAATCTGTAATCCGAATAAAGCAAAATCCCGGAAATATGTTTTCCGGGATTTTGTCATAAACGCGTTTCAGTGTTTTGTTTTTGCGGTGTCAATTCCGGCAGCATCCTGCAGATGAAGCCGTTCAATGGCTTCTTCACGCATTTTGTATTTCAGAATCTTTCCTGCTGCATTCATCGGGAAGGCCGTAACAAATTCAATGTATTGAGGAACCTTGTGCCGGGCCATATGATTCTGAATATAGGCAGTCATTTCTTCCGCGGTAACGGTCATTCCTTCTTTCAGAATAATGCAAGCCATGACAGCTTCACCATATCTTTTGTCAGGAACGCCGATGACTTGCACGTCCTCAACACAAGGATGCGTATAGATGAATTCCTCGATTTCTTTCGGATAAATGTTTTCGCCGCCTCGAATGATCATATCCTTCAAACGGCCGGTAATAATATAGGTGCCGTCAGGATTTCTGCGTGCCAGATCACCGGAATGAAGCCATCCATGGCTGTCAATCGCCGCGGCCGTCGCTTCCGGCATTTTATAATATCCCTTCATAATATTATAGCCTCTGGAGCAGAATTCTCCATCGACTCCGTCCGGAACGATTTCACCCGTATCGGGATCAATCACTTTACACTCCACATTGGGGAATGCATATCCAACGGTTTCAGTTCTTAATTCCAGCGCATCCTCCCAGGCGGACATTGTGCTGCCAGGCGCCGATTCCGTTTGTCCGTATACGGATACGATCCCCCGCATATTCATTTCGTCCGGACGGGCGGCGCGCTTCATTAAATCAGGCGGACAGCCGGCGCCGGCCATAATCCCGGTCCTCATATGCGAAAAATCAGTCTTTCGATAATCTTCATGGTTGAACATGGCAATAAACATCGTAGGGACCCCGTTAAAGCAGGTGATCCGTTCCTGATGAATGCATGCGAGTGAGTTTTTGGCGGAGAAATAAGGCATCGGACAAAGGGTTGCCCCGTGCGTCATGGAAGCCGTCATGGAGAGTACCATTCCGAAGCAATGGAACATAGGCACCTGAATCATCATTCGATCTGCGGTGGATAATCCCATGCGGTCCCCGATACATTTGCCGTTATTCACAACATTGTAATGGGTCAGCATAACACCTTTCGGAAAGCCTGTCGTGCCTGATGTATACTGCATATTACAAACATCGTCTACTTTGACCTGTTTGGAATATTCGTGAAGTTTTTCTTCAGATACAGACTCAGCGCGATCCATTGCTTCTTCGAATGTCAGACATCCGCTCTGGGCGAACCCAACAGTAATTACATTGCGGAGGAAGGGGAGTTTACGGCAATGAAGCGGCTGCCCTGCCGGCGTTTCCGCGATCTCCGGACACAGTTCATTGATAATCGACCGGTAATTACTGTCCAGGCAGGATTCAATCATGACTAAGGTATGGGTATCACTTTGACGCAGCAGATATTCTGCTTCATGAATCTTATAAGCAGTGTTGACCGTAACCAGAACGGCCCCTATTTTCGTTGAGGCCCAGAATGTGATATACCAGGCAGGGACATTCGTAGCCCAAATCGCAACCTTCGAGCCGGGACGAACGCCCAGTGAAATGAGTGCCCTGGCAAATCGATCCACATCGTCCCTGAATTCTTCATAGGTTCTGGTATAATCCAGCGTGGTATACCGGAAAGCATATTGATCAGGAAAAGCTTCAACAACCTGATCAAGAACCTGGGGGAATGTCAGATCAATCAGTTCGTCTTTTTTCCAAATATAGCGTCCGGAGCCATCATGGTTCGGATAAAGGATTCTCCTTTTTCCCCGAGGATTTTCATAATGCCGCATGTAATTAATGAAATACGGCATCAACACTTCCCGCATCGCCAGATCAGGCATCCATTCGCGCTTCCATTCCATGGAAATAAACCCATCATAATCGATGGAGCTTAGAGCCCGCATCATATCCATGAGCGGAAGGCTGCCTTCGCCGATCAGCCGATAATTTCCATCATCTGCAGAATCCCGAATGTGGACATGACGGACATAAGCACCAAGATTACGGATGGTGCTTTCCGGTGTTTCGTGAAAATCCCGATACGGATGGTGCATATCCCACAGGGCGCCTAATTCATCTCGTGCGTAGGAGTCAAGCAAGGATCGAAGTCTGCCTGTGTCCGCGTAAATGCCCGTGGTTTTTATCAGAAGCATGATCTCTGTTTCTGAAAGATATGGAAGAAGAAGATCCAGATTGGCCCGAACAAGGTCTTCACGGTCCTGCAGCGCGATAACCGCAACATAGGGGCAGTGAAGTACGTCAGCCGCATGAAACAGATGCTGGAATTCCTCCAGATCAATTTTACCTGTACTCAGGTCAATACATGTATCCAGACAGGAAACCGCAAGCTTTTTTTGACGAATGTCACGGTAAGTTTCATTCAAATGATATTCATGAAAAGGACCGCTTCGATCTGTAAGCGCAGGAATTCGCGTCAGATTGTAAACTTCAATGCCCTGAAAGCGATATTCTTCCGCATCCGAAACCTGCTGTTCCCATGCGAGATCAGTCCATCCACGGGTTGAAAAGGAGAGCTTCATTCATCTTCCTCCTCATACACAATTCGATTCAAAGCATTGATATAAGCGACAATGCTTGCGCCTACAATATCGGTAGAGATTCCCCGGCCGGGATAAAGCTTGCCCTGAGAGCGAAGCTTAACCATTGCTTCACCCACGGCTTCCTTGCCTTCAGTGATCGCCTGGATCTGAAATTCATCCAGCTCGAAATGCCGGCCTGCTGCCTTTTCAAGGGCCAGAAAAGCGGCGTCAATCACACCGTCACCTGTAGAAACACCTTCTAAGGATTGATCATGATACTGAATACGGACATGGGCCATGGCTCCGATATCATTGCTCGTATTAACAATAAAATGAACAATCTGATAAGCCGCGGGCACCTGCATCGCTTCCGCCGCCACAAGCGCTTCAAGCTCCTTCAGGGTAATACTTTCTTTTTTTTCAGTAATCTTTAAAAAAGCCTGATATATATTATCCTGATCATCTTCACTGAGGAAATAGCCGAGCTGCTCGATTGCGCGCAGGACGGAATCCTTGCTGTCATGATATGACAGAACCGCTTCGTTAGCGGCTGCGGATTCCTGCGAAATTGCTATCGGCATGGACAGCTGAGTACGGCAAAGGCTTTCAATTCGGGAGGTGATCCTTCGAATCTCTTCCTGTCGAATCGTACAATAAACCCCTAGCTTTTCTCCTTTTAAGCTGAGAATCCTAACGACGTTTGCCAGATTGGCACATTGAAGAGGGAAGGAGGCCGCCTTGATTTCACGAACGCCGCAATGAACCGTTTCCACAGCACAGGCATCAGCCAGGCTGAGGGCATTCGAACAATCCACACCAAATACGACGCCTTTTCGATCGGGCAGAGATGAAATGATGCGACCGATCTCTGTGCGCATTTCTTCCGGCAGTGAAGTACCTGCAGCTTCCTGCAAGGTAATCATTGTAACGCCGGCTTCTACCGCAGCAGTAAGCAGTTCTGTGAGGAAGGGGCCGTCGCTTCTTGTTGCATCTTCCGCGATCAGTTCAACCCTGTCGGTATACTTTCTGCATGCCAGAACAGTTTCAATCACTTTCTCCTTCAACGCTTTCGGCTTCATATGAAACAAATATTCCATCTGAACCGAACTCACAGGGACAACCACCTGCAATCTTGCGCTAACTGCATCCCGCAGCGCGTTCCATGTGATCTCGACGCTTTCGCCGTTAAGTTTCACAGGGACTGCAATTTCAGCATGCCTTGCCGCCGCAGAAATAGATTTGATCAGCAGGGGATCCACCTTTTGATTCTCAATTGGGGGAAGCTCGATCGCATCCACTTTCAGCAGATCGATCATTCTGGCGAGTTCGATTTTTTCCCTGAAGGTCAGCGGCATCTGTTTACCGGCCTGCTTCAGCGTTTTATCCGAAATCGTGATCTTTTCCATTGCTCAATTCACCCCAATTATACATAAAATCCCTGAAGCTGTGATGCTTCAGGGTCCCAAACGGCATTCTCAGGTAATCGTTATACAACCCCATCGAATCAAAGCTTATGAAATTGTCGGAATCATAACATAGATTGATTATGCAGTCAACTGATTTTATTGACAAAAACTGTAAATTTGTTATGATAATGGTTTATAGAAAGGTTTCTCAGGAGGCCGCAACGGAAGGGAAGGACAGACTGTATTTTGAACGATACCCTTGAATTCACGATCCAATCCATGGATGCCTATATGACCCTGTTCGGCATGAACGATCGCAATATCGCTCTTGTAGAACAGGAATGCGGGGTCCGGATTGCGCTGCAAAAAAACGCTTTGGTTATCTCGGGCGATTCAAAAAACATCGCCTGGGCTTCAAAAGCAATTCGTTACTTGCTGAACCGGATCGAACGGCAGGAGTCGATTGACCGAATGGCCATTCGATACGTCATCGATGCTGTGCGGGAGGACCGGGAGGATCTTCTGGCGCATGATTTGAATACCGCGATCGCAGTAACGCATCGGGGGAAGCAGATTCGATGCAAAACCTTCGGGCAGATGCTTTATGTAGAAGCCATTCGAAACCATGATTTAACCTTTGCCATCGGACCTGCAGGCACAGGGAAAACCTATCTTGCGATGGCTCTTGCTGTGGTTGCGTTAAAAAATAAAGAAGTTGAACGGATTATTCTGACCAGGCCCGCGGTGGAGGCCGGGGAAAAACTAGGCTTTTTGCCAGGAGACCTGAAGGAAAAAGTGGATCCTTATCTTCGGCCTCTTTTTGATGCATTATATGATTTTATGGGTCCGGACGCATGCCCCCGACTTCTGGAACGAGGCATCGTGGAGGTCGCTCCCTTGGCCTACATGCGAGGCAGGACGCTTTCAGACGCTTTTATTATTCTGGATGAAGCCCAGAACACAACCTCTGATCAGATGAAAATGTTTCTGACACGCATGGGCTTTCGGTCTCGCATGGTTGTAACCGGTGATATCACCCAGACCGATCTGCCGTATGGCATAAAATCCGGATTGGCCGAAGCCGTCGATATATTGAAGGAAATTCCTGAAATCGGAATCGTTGAGCTTACGGAAAAAGACATTGTCAGGCATGAACTGGTTATGAGCATTATTCGTGCATATGAATCCAGAAAAATGAAGCACTGAGTCTTCCAATCGGACTTTATGTTTCATGAAAGGAGTCTGAAGAACATGGAGGGAAATAAAAAAGCACACGTATCTACCGTACGTAAATGCTGCGACTGGTTTAAATCTTCGCACGCCAGAAATTTCTTGATTCTTATTTCTTCCTATATTATGATGCTCGGCTTGTACTGCCTTGTTTGCTCTCCGAAACAATATGATCTTACGGCCGGTTCTATATCCAGGGAAACGATTAACGCTACAAAAGATGTAGTCGATGAGGTGACTACGGAGGGAAAAAGGCAGGCAGCGGCAAATGCAGTTGAACCGACATACCGTTTTGAAGAAGGTGTTAAGGAAGAGGTTTTATCTTCACTGAATAACATTTTCAGCGAGCTGAGAACGGTTGTACAATATGCTCAGACATTACTGGATGAAAACGGCCAGGTTAAAACTTCTTTTACGGATGCGGAAATTGAGTATGCGCAGTCCCTGGTTCCCTCGGTGAGCTTTACTCGATTTCAGATCAGCACACTTTTAAGAACCGACAGCGCGGCCTTCGATGAAATGGTGACAACCGTCTCCACGGCTGTTGAGAATTCTCTGAATACGACAATCAGGGAAGGGCAGTTAAGTCAGTCCATTCAGAATATTCTTCAGATTGTCGGGTTTAAACTTGACGTCTCTTTGACACAAAACATTATTCCTACGATATTACGGTCGAGCCTAAAACCGAAT
>CAZMFY010000123.1:0-7235 GCA_964565635.1 uncultured Oscillospiraceae bacterium | reverse complement strand
AACTCTATCTTTTCTTCCTTTGTCATTTCTTTACTCTCCAATAATTCAAATCTTTTTATTAAATGTCTTTCTGTATATTCTTCAAGTTCCATCCACTCATTATTTATGATTTTTTTTACTGTTCCTACATCTCCTTCATTCATATTTCCACTATTACCATAAACTCTTATTACTTTATCTCCTATTTTAAACATATTAATTTACTCCTTTTTATATTGGTTTGGTATGGTTTGGTAAAGTATTTATATACTTTAAAAATAACACAACAGGGTAAAGTGAAGTAAGGCAGGGTGTTTGATGTGTTATCCCACGATATGAGTTGTGTTAAAATTAAAATATATAAATTAAAGAGAGCTTATCTCTAAGCTCCCTTATTTAGTTAATTACATTCCTAATTTATTTAATAAGTCTTTTAAGAATGTCTTTTTTAATGATATTTCGGAAATTTCTTGTAACAAACATTGATGTCTAGCCTCTAATGCAACCATTTCGTATTTTAACGTTTTTTCAATTTTATTATTATTGTTTGTTTCCGTTATAGATGTTTCAATTATGTTTTCTTCTGATTTAAGCTCATATACACTGTCAAACATATCTTCTTGTATCATTAACACCTCATCATTAATTACTACTTCTATGATGTTATTCCCAGGTCTATGTACTCCTATAATATTTATCATTTTAGGTAATCTCACACCTAATAACATTTCTATTTCTTCTTCTGTACAATTACTTACATATATATCAGAGTTACCTTTTATCATTTTCATAGCTACTAATAAATTACCGTTATTTATTACTGTGTCCATACTTATTTTCTCACCATCTAATCTTATTTCATGGTTAGATACTGCTATATTTGCCTTTTCAAATATTTCATAAGCTGTTTCAGTACCTTCTATTTCAACAAGCTCTAATCTACCTGGCATCATACCAACTTTTATTGCTCTTGCATTACCTTTTATCATCTTCATAGCAACTAATAATCCTCCATTATTTATTACTGTATCTAAATTTATTTTCTCACCATCTAATCTTATTTCGTGATTTGATATTTCAACGTTAGCTTTTTCAAATATTTCATTTGCAGTTAATCCTTCTTGAACTTCTACTTCCACTAATCTACCTGGCATCATTCCTACTTTTATTCTCATTTTAAAATCTCCTATTTCGTAAGCTCGACCACTTACACCTTTTATAAATATTGTATTGTATGGTATGTTAAATACCTAATTTCACCTACTTACTTTCGCAAATAGGCAATATAGACACTTAACTTATTTAATTGGTCTTTCATTCTCATCAAATAATGGAGCATTTATTAATTCATAAATAATCCAAATGAGAGCAAATATCCAAGTTGCTAAAATAATTGTCCCAAACATTTATCAAAAACCTTTCCAAATCTATGTAATACGTATACTACTATTATATTTAATAGATAAATACCAAATGTTAATGTGTTAATATTTATGTTAATTAACCCATATTTAAGTATCATAATAGAAACGTAGCCTCCATACATTAAAGGTAATATAAACTCTAATTTAAACATATACTCATCCCCTTGTTCATAATTTATATTATACCAAATTATGGTAATTTTTGTTTTTACTTTTTTTCAAAACTTGGTATTTTTTTTAAATTATTTACACCCTATGCTTGTTTTTTATTTTTTTTATATTCGTAATAAGGAGCGAAGCGACTATCGTAAAAGGGTATAATCGAAGTGATAAACTAGATTGGAGCAAAGCGACATGATAAGGTAGGTGATAAAATGTGATAATGAAAGCGTTTTATTTTCAACGTAACATATCTACGAAGGTAATTATGTATGCTTGATGTGAATTATAAAGATGTATTAAATGATAACTTGTAAATAAAAAAAAAGGACACTAGAAACGTGTCCTTGTAGTTACTGACCAACTTTATTTAAAAAATCTTCAAGAGCTGTTGAGATAATATCACTTATTTTATACTGTCTATTTTCGTCTGTATAATGCTTAAAGCGTTGGTATATCTCATCATCAATACGATATGCTCTAACTATTGTATCATTTTTGTAAAAACGTATTGTATTACTGTTGTTTATTTGTTGTGTATCTGTTACACTTTCGTTGTTTAATTGTTCTAATATAGTTACTCTATCAGTTAGCTCTTTTAATCTAAATTCTAACTCATTTATCACATCTTCATTAGTTATTATATCTTCTTCCCACATATATTGGTTTGACTTTTTATTAAAGACAAAATTAACGGAAGAAAATCTTTTACTTAAACCTGCTCTACTAATACCTATACTATCACATATTTTGTTTAAACTTAACTCATCAAGCATATCATTAACATATTTTATCTGGTCCATTATTTCCTTGCTATCAAATTCTTCTCTTGTCATATAACCTCACCTCAACAGTAGTATAACAAATGTTCAACGGAAATTCAACTACAATAAAATGCAAGAAGTAGGTCAATTTTGCAAGAGATTTTTTAAGATTTTCGATTTTAAGGCGTTTTTTTAATATTTTAAGGGTATTATATGACTTTCCAGGGTCAAGACTACCGTAAATGTATATTTAGGGTATAGTTAAACCTGGTAGTATGATGTGATTAACTAATCAAGATATGTAGTAATTTCAATGGTTACGTGGATTATTTGCAAGAAATGAAAGTGATACTTCATAAAAAAGATGGGATAGTGCATTAAAATAGTTGCATATGCAACGTATGTGATAAATGTTTGACAAGTTTAATTTGGTGGGATTTGGTATAAATACCCAATAAAAAAAGGGAGCAAGGCTTTTACCCTACTCCCTTGTAACTACATCATCATATCAAGTCCTAATGCTTTTAATATATGTGTTGGTTGATTTGCTATAAATGCTCCCCAATTAAATCTTGGGTCTATGTCTTTTATAACATCTCTTTGTTCAAATACCATTTTTCTAAAACTTAAATAATGTTGCTCTTCTACTAAAGCATATTTTGTTTCTCCACCTTGTATAAAATATGGAAGTATACCACTCATTTCTTCTGGTATGTCTTGACCTATACAAGAGTATATATTAAATATAAAATTAGTAAGTTCTCTAGCCATTCTTTGTTCTTCTCTTAATACTATTGAGCGTACCTCTCTACTTTCTTTAGCACTAAACTTAACTAAAGAGTTACCTTCTGCTAAAAACGCGTGTCTAAACTTTTGAGTATATTGATTTTTAGCTATTTTATTTAATCTAATTCTGCTTTCTAAATCTCTACATATATATTCAAAGTTATTAATAGATATAGTAGATAGGTAAGTTAATCTAGTACACTCATACTCTCCAAGTTGTATATATAGGTTTCTTAAAGTGTTCATTTGAGTATTGTCTAATTTAGTACCTTCGTAATAATTAGTTATATAATCATATGTTTGTATAAAGTTATGAGCTGACTCTCTATTAAATTTAGATTTTACAGTTTCTTTAAGTAAATTATAATTAAAAGTATAATATAATTTATCTTCTGCTCTATATTCAAAGTCTTGAACATTTATACCAAACTCTGATAATAAAGTTTCGTGAGTTTCTATATATCTAGCCACATCAACTATTCTTCTAACTTGTGCATCAGTAGGCTCTTGAAGTTCATAACTCATAGCAAGTAAGTCTTTGTTATGTTCAAACCATTCTCTTCTATGTATATTACATTGTACCTCATCAAGTATTAGGTTAAAATCTTCTCTATGTTTTAAACTTTCGATAGCTTCTGAAATCATTACTCTTTGATTATAAAATGATATACCACTTAATACTTTTATTATATCTGATGCTTGGTTTGCATTTAAGTTTTTTATAAAACTTATTTGGTCCTTAGATATATCCATTCCTATTCTATCTCTAAGACCTGCCATTATAGTTTCTGCCTGTCTTTCACTTACTGATACGTTAGTTGTATTATGATTTTTCTTAACTAATTCTTTTAACTTTTTAGTAAATGATTTAACTATTGCATTTTGTCTTATAGCACTTTCTTCTTTAACTTTAAAATCAACTTCTTCACTTATATTAACTTTCTTAGCACTATTTTTGAAGCTATCTTCCTTTAAAGTAACCTCAAGGTTGATGATTTGGTTTATTATGTTATTTTGTATCTTTCTATTACCTCTTTCAAGTGCTTCCATATATTCTTTCTTTAACATCTCTAAAGTTATTTCTAATTCTCTTCTGTTTAACATATTATAATTCTCCTTTGGTATTGTATGGTATGTTAAACGGAAAAATACATTCCTCCCCAGGTATGTATTACTTTTTTAATGTTTTTAATATATTTAAGAAAACCTGTTTTATTCCACACTCTGGTATTGTGGTATTATGATTTTCTAAAAAGAAAGTTTTTAGCTCGACCCAAGCTGTTTCCTCATCATGGTTAAGCTCAAAACTAACCTTTGCCCTTTCTGTAATATCTGATATACTAAGTTGTTTAATCATTTTATTTCTCCCTTTTTATAATATTTATGTCATAAGACGTAAGTAATATACCTACGCCTTATATATCTTAATTAGAACGGACAATCATCATCATCTATTGCTGCAAAACCTTCTACAAATGAAGGATCGAAGTTTGGACTAAATCCTTTATCTTCTGATTTCTTAGAATTACTTGATAAGAAGTTTACCCTATCTGCATTAACTCTATAAGATGTACGTCTGTTTCCTTCTCTATCTTCGTACTTCTCAACTCTTAAAGAGCCTTGTACTGATACTAAACTTCCTTTACCTATGTAGTTAGAACAAGTTTCTGCTTGTTTACCCCAAGTTTGTACGTCTATAAAGTCAGTCTCACGTTTACCACTCTTTCCAGTAAACTCTCTATCAACTGCTACTGTAAATGTAGCAACAGGAGTTCCACTATTTGCAATAAAACGTAGCTCTACATCTTGAGCTAACCTACCTACTAATATTATTTGGTTCATTTTAAAATACCTCCTATGTTTTTTTCTGTTTTTAAGACCTTTAGGTCTTTTTGGACTTTGCCTTTTAAGTCCAAAGATATACTTCCTAAAGATTTTAAAAAGCAGTTTAAGGACTTGCTTAGGTCCACTCCCTATTTATATATTATGCAGTAAAATCAGTCTTTCTCGCAATATTTAAAGTGTATATTATATTAGATATTTGTTTAGAATTTAAAGTCTTTATGTATGCTTGTTGCTTTAAATCCATATCACAACCTACTATATCTTTATAAGACTTAAATATAGCTGATATTTGCTTACCAGATACATATTTCTCAACGCTTGTTGCACCTTTACCACTTAATATTGCATATCTTATCCCATTATCTATTTTAGTTTTCATATTCATTATCTCCTTTTCTTTAACTATTTCCATTTCTTTATTAAATTCTTCAACTTGCATTTCTCTTAAAGCATCTATATCTTCTAATGAAGCTCCTATATGCTCTGCCATATCTTGAATTACAACTGGTGTAACTTCTTCATTTATAACTTCCATAACTTCTTTACTTATTTCCATAACTTTACTCATATTTAATCCTTTATTTTTCTTAGCCATCTCGACTACCTCCTAATTATTTAATATTATTTAAAATTTATACTTATAACACACACCCTTTAGGGTGTACTTAAAAAAAACGGTTTTAAAAAAGAGTTATTAGTATCTAATAACCCTTAACTTTAAATTATGTTTATTTGTCAAATCAATCATGTGTTTAGTGCCTTTTGATTTACCATCCCAAAAACATACACACGCTTCTGCATACTTAGCCATTTCTTCGTTTCGTATATAACCTGCACGTTTTCCGTATTTATCCCAATTTGCAGGAAACTCGGCTATTTCATAACCCATTTCTTTGGCATATCTTTCACCTAAGCTATCTGCACCTCTAGCTTTGCCAGATACTATTACTATCGGTGTGTTTATATTACTTAATATCTTGTTTAATTTAGTTTTAAGTAGGTCGTAATCTTTAAAATCACGACCACCTGCTATTATTACTTTGAACATATTTATCACCAACCTTTATAATTTTTATCTATATGTAGAACGTATTAATTATGTCATTTACGGTAAATTCACTTAATGAGTTTCTTATATCACTAAGTGGGTTAGGTCTTTCATAAGGTACATATTTATGACCACTATCTCTAAGTTTCTCAACACCCTTCACAAATGTATCATCAATTTCACTTACTTCTTTTATGTCAACTGTTTCATCAGAATTATTATCTAATTCATCTTTAAAATTCTCTATATGTTCCTTAAACTTCTCAAATGCCTCTCTTTTACGTTGAAGTTCTACTTCATTTTTAACTTTAGATAACTGTAATCTTTTTTCACTACGAACTTTCTTTTCTTTCTCAATTCTTAAATACTCACTAACAACTAATATTAATAACATAACTAATAATTTCATAATCCCTATTCCCCTTTGTAATTTATATTTATTATAATTTATTATTTACCAAATGCAACAGGTGCAACTAATGCTAACGCACCTACAACTAAAGCCACTTCACATTCTAAAACTACTCCTACACATATTCCTACAAAACCTAATAACATAACGTTACCTCCTAATATTAATAAATTTATACTTATAAAACACTACGTGCTTTAGCACGTGGTAAAGAGAAGAAATAGGAGCTTTAGCTCCCAGGTTTTAAGGTTTTAAAAAGATTTTAAATACGTAAGCCGATATACTTGTGATAAGAGTAAAGATTAGATAATGTGTAAATAGTTTTGCGAAATGAATTTATTCATTTCATAAATACGAGCGTAAGCGAGTATTTATAAGAAAAAAGGTAAGATTTATACGTATTATAATGTTATAAAAAATGTATATAAAAAGAAGTAGAATAACTCGTAAATTGATGTGAAAAATAACAAATATGTGTACGTTTGTGTGAAAGTGTATGTGAACTTGTGAAAAAGGGTGGATTATGACAGGGGCGTAGCCCCAAACGTGATGCACATATGCGTGGGAGGTAGATACATATTACTAAACGTGTGTGAGCGTTGTGTGAGCTTCTTAGGGCGTAATATAAGGTGTTGTATAACAGTTGTGTATGTGCGTAAAAGACGTAGCTCAAAACGAATGAACATGAGTCTTTGGGCGAAGTCATAAACGTCTGGGAACGTTAGTAACACTTGGTGAAACATGGTTTTTATGTTGAGCCTTAGTGTTGACTACGTAGGGCAGGTTACGTAAGGGCAGTGGCGATTTTCGGCGTAGCC
>CAZMFY010000122.1:0-7255 GCA_964565635.1 uncultured Oscillospiraceae bacterium | reverse complement strand
GGGGAGAGCCCCCCGTAAAGTCAGAGGTTTAGGTGAAAGCACAAGCAGAAAGTAATCGCCCTGCGGTTTATTCCCACCCTGCTGGATGAAACGGATAAGATTATGAAGGCCCAGATGGCCCGGGGCGCGGATTTCGAAAGCGGAAATCTGATTTCCCGGGCGAAGGCCATGGTTCCGCTGCTGGTGCCCCTGTTCGTATCCGCCTTCCGCCGGGCCGGAGACCTGGCCCTGGCCATGGAAAGCCGCTGCTACCACGGAGGCGAGGGCCGCACCCGGTTCCGGGTGCTGAAGCTGACCCGGAACGATGCCCTGGCCTGCTGCGCCATGGCCGGGCTCATCGGCCTGATCGTGCTGGAGGGGATTTTCCTGTGACCAGAATCCTGCTTTCCCTGGAATATGACGGAACGGGCTATGCCGGCTGGCAGCGGCAGCAGAACGGGCTGGCGGTTCAGCAGGTGGTGGAGGAGACCCTGGCCCGGGCCTGCGGTCATCCGGTCACCGTCACCGGCTCCTCCCGCACCGACGCGGGAGTCCACGCCCTGGCCCAGCAGGCGCATTTTGATACCTCCTGCGCCATTCCGCCGGAAAAGTATCCCTTCGTGCTGAATACCATGCTGCCTCCCGATATCCGGGCGAAAACCGGCCGGCAGGTGCCGGAGGAATTCCACGCCCGGTTTCTTTCCTGCGGCAAAACCTATACCTATCGTTTCTTCAACCATCGGCAGGGCACCGCCCTCTTTCGGAACCTCTGCTGGCATATCCCGGTGCCGCTGGATCTTCCCGCCATGAACGCCGCCCTCTCTTTTCTGCCCGGCACCCATGATTTCGCAGCCTTTCAGGCGGCCGGCGGCACGGCGAAAACCAGCCTCCGCACCCTGGAAAGGGCGGAGCTGAAGGAGGAGGACCCCTTCCTGATCCTGACCGTATCCGGAAACGCGTTTCTGTATAACATGGTCCGGATCATCGCCGGCACCCTTGCGGAAATCGGCCTTCATCGGCTGCCGGTGAGCAGCTTCGAGACCGCCCTGAAAACCGGAAACCGGCTTTCCCTGGGCATGACGGCCCCGCCCCAGGGGCTGACCCTGGCGGAGGTCCGTTATCCGGATCAGGCCTTTTCGGATCCCGCCTCCCTTCGGTGGCATCAGCCGTAAATGATCCCACGGAAATCTTTATTCCCCGAAGGCTCAGTTCCTTACCGGTCTCCGCTTCCCATGACCCCAGATCCACGCAGCGCAAAAAAAGACGGCCGTCCTTTCGGGACAGCCGTTTTTTTACGTTCGGAATTCAGCCAATGCCCAGCTCCGCGGCCTGTTCGGGGGTGATAAAAACGATTTCCGCGTCCTTGTTGTCCGGCACATCCTCCTCGGACTGAACCACTACGTAGATGATCCGGGGAGACTCGGTGGACTGTTTCTTCTGGGTCTGGATGATAATGGGCTCTTCCTCTTCTTCGATGGGGTCAATCTCCACCCGCAGCAGGTCGCCCCGGATGTATCCCACGTACCCCTGATACAGCTTCACCGCGTACCAGGTTTCCCCGCTGGTGTTCATGACCTCCGCGGTCACTTCCACTTCCGTGCCAGCGGTGCGGATCTGGGTCACCCAGCTGCCGTATACGCTGGGCATGGTCCGCACGTTCACCCGGCTGATCACGGTCCATCCCCGTCCCGTGACCGGCGTGCTGCGGTAGATGCCTTCCACCGGATGGCTCCTGCGGCCCGAGCTGCGCCGGGAGCCTCCCGAGGATCCGGAAGAGCTGGAGGAGCTGGAGGCCGATGCGGAGCTTCCGCCGGCTGCAGCGGAGGCCGATCCGCTGGCGGAGGATCCGCCGGCGGTGGTGCTGGTGCTGCTGGAGCTGGTGGTCGTCGTGGTGGTCGTGGTCGTGGTACTGGTGGTGCTGGAGGAGGAGCTGCTGGAGCCCGCGCCGCCGGCGCCGGTCCCGGTGCTCACGGAGCTGGACTCCGCGCTGGTATTTTCCGTGCTCGCGCTGGCGGAAGCCGCGGAGGCGGAAGCATCCCCGTCACCGGAAGAGGCCGTGCTGGCCTCGGCGCTGGTTCCGCCGGTGCTTTCCTCCGAGGAGGAGCCGCCGCCCGCGCTGGCGGAGCTGCTGGATGCGGACGCGCCGCCGTCTCCGGTAGACACGCTGCTGGATTCGGCGCTGGTGCCGGCGGAAGACGCCTCCGCCGCGGAGGCGGAGCTCTCACCGCTGGCCGCGGACACGCAGATCATGCAGATTACAAGTAGCAGAGAAAGGATGACCGTGAATTTCTTTGCAGTTTTCATTCCGGTACACGCTCCTTTGATATCGTCTTTGATGGTATTATATATCAAATGTTAAGAATTTGTAAAGATGTATTTTTGACGGTCCGTTTCGGGCTTCTGCTGCGCCCGATCAGCCGGGTTTCATCCGGCCGCCCCGGGCGTTTCGACCCGTCCCCTTCAGACCCGGATCGTCCGGAAAGCCGCGGCCCGTCCCAGCCGGTTCATGACCGCCAGGCCCACCCCTTCCGGGGGCAGCACCTCGCTGTAGACCGTTTCCATTCCTTCCTGATCCAGCTGCCGCAGAATATCGAACAGCCGATGGGCCACCTGGGCCTCATCCCGGGCGGATCCGATATCGTGGGGGCTGCAGTCCGCCAGCGCCTCCATGTGCTCCGTAAAGCACAGGACGCAGCTTCGCTTCCCCGCGGCCCGGTCCCCGAGGCATCTGTCCCGCAGCGCCGCTACCACGTCCCGTTCCGCTCCTTCCACCAGCGTCACGGTTCCCTGCGGCGCGTAGTGCCTGTACCGCATGCCGGGCGACAGAGCCTTCTCCCCCTCCGCCAGCGGCCGGAGGATGCTCCCCGCCAGGGCCACGGGGCATCCCAGCACTTTTTCGATCATCTCCCGGGTGATCCCGCCGGGCCGCAGCACCGTGGGAGCGCCCCGGGTCAGATCCAGCACCGTGGATTCCAGCCCCACCTGGCAGCTGCCTCCGTCCAGAATCAGAGGAATCCTTCCCTCCATATCCTCCATCACGTGGGCCGCCGTCGTAGGGGAAGGCCTTCCGGACCGGTTTGCGCTGGGCGCGGCCACCGGCAGGCCGCAGGCCTTCAGAAGCGCCCGGGTGCATTCCATGGAGGGCATCCGGACCGCCACCGTCGGCAGCCCCGCGGTCACCGCGTCCGGCACCTTCTCCGTCCGGGGAAAGAGCAGGGTCAGCGGCCCGGGCCAGAAGGCGTCCATCAGTTCCTCCGCCCCCTCCGGAATCTCGCAGAGTCCCGCCAGCTGATCCCGGTGCCAGATATGCATGATCAGCGGATTATCCGCCGGCCGGCCCTTGGCGGCAAAGATAGAGAGCACCGCCTCCCGGTCCAGGGCGTTGGCCCCCAGCCCGTATACCGTTTCCGTCGGAAAACCTACCAGCTCCCCCTCCCGCAGCAGCCGCGCGCCCAGGGCAATCCCCTCCGGGGAATTCGCATCCAAAACCTGTGTGATCATCGTTTTTCTCTGTTCCTTCATGGCCCTCATTCATGCAGCGACCGCAGCTGTTCCGTCTTTTCCGCCAGCCGCAGCGCGCTGATGAAGGGATCCAGTTCTCCGTTCATGGTGTTCTGTACCCGGGGCACCGTCAGGCCGATCCGGTGGTCCACCACATAATCGTGATTGTAATAATAGGTCCGGATCCGCTGGCTCCGGTCTCCCCCGCCGATCTGATCCTTCCGGTCCGCGTCCTGGGCCGCCTGAAGCTCCTGCCGCTGCCGGTCCAGCAGCCGGCTCCGCAGCACCGCCATGGCTTTCGCCTTGTTCTGCAGCTGGCTGCGCTCGTCCTGACAGGTCACCACGATGCCCGTCGGCAGATGGGTCAGCCGCACCGCGGTCTCCGTTTTGTTCACCTTCTGGCCCCCGTGGCCGGAGGCTCTGTACAGATCCAGCCGGATCTCCTCCGGCTTCAGCGTCAGCTCCGTCTCCTCCGCCTCGGGAAAAACCGCCACGGAGGCCGTGGAGGTATGGATCCGGCCGCCGCTTTCCGTCACGGGAACCCGCTTCACGCAGTGGACGCCGCTCTCGAATTTCATCCGGGCATAGGCCTCCGGGCCGGAAATCATCAGCAGGGCTTCCGTAACCCCTCCCAGCTCCGTATCGCTCAGCGCCAGAATCTGCAGCTGGAGGCCGCCCCGGTCGCAGTATCGCTGATACATCCGTACCAGGTCCCCCGCAAAGAGCGCCGCCTCCTCTCCGCCGACCCCGGCCCGCAGCTCCATCATCACGTTCCGGGAATCCAGCGGATCCGAGGGCACCAGCAGCAGCTTCAGCTCCTCCTTCGCCTCTTCCAGCCGCTTCTCCAGCGCCGCGGCCTCCTCCCGGGCCTCCGGCCCCAGATCCGGATCGCTTTCCAGCTCCCGGGCCTCCGCCAGATGCCGCTCCAGGGCCCGATAATCCGCGTATCTGGATACCGTTTCCTCCAGCGCGGCCCTTTCCTTCATGATTTCCTGCAGCCTGGCGTAGTTCCCGGTGACCTCCGGCTGAGCCATCTCCTCCGTCAGCTCCTCGTATCGGGCCTGCAGGGATTGCAGCTTTTCAAACATGTCTCCGCTTCAGGCGTACCTTCCGGATACCATCCGGTCGATCCCCGCCTCATCCTTTCGAATGGTGGTCTCCAGGGCGCCGCCGGCCTCCAGCAGCGACGCGGCGGCCTGGGCTTCCCCTTCCCCCGTTTCCAGGAAGATCCTTCCTCCCGGCTTCAGGAAAGCGGGGCCTTCCCGCCCGATCCGCCGATAAAAATCCAGCCCATCCGCGCCTCCGTCCAGGGCCAGCCTGGGCTCTTTCATCACTTCCGGCTGCAGACAGCCGCATTCCCCGGATGGAATATAGGGGGGATTGCTGATCACGCAGTCGAACCTTCTTCCCCGGACCGGGGCGAACAGGTCTCCCTGAAGGATCTCTGCCTCCACCCCCAGCCGGCTCCGGTTCCTCTCCGCGATGCGCAGGGCATCATGGCTCAGATCCGTCAGGGTGACGCCGGCGGAAGGCAGCTCCCGGGCCAGGCTCAGGCCGATGCAGCCGCTCCCGCAGCACAGGTCCAGAACCTCCGGCGCGGATCTTTGCTTCAGCCATTCCCCGGCCCATTCCGCCAGAAGCTCCGTTTCTGGCCGGGGAATCAGCACCCCCGGGGCCGTTTCAAATTCCGCGCCCCGGAAGAAGGCCGTCCCCAGAATATACTGCAGCGGCTCCCGGCTTTCCCTTCGCGCCAGCAGCCGCTGAAACTCTTCCGAATCCAGCGGGCCGGGGATCCCCTCCAGCCCCATGCGCAGCGCCAGCCAGGGCTCCCCCGTCACCCGGGAAAGCAACATGCCGCTGTCATATTCCGGATCCGGAACCCCGGCTCTCCGAAGCCGGTCGGCCGCGGCTTTCAGCACCTCCCGACTGTTCATTCCGCTTCGTCCCTGTCTTCCGTTTTTTCAGGGACTTCCGCGTTATCCGGAACTTCCGCCGGGGCGGCCGTCTCTGCTTTTTCCGGAGTCTCCGTCCGGTCCGATTCTTCCGCCTTCTCAGCGGCTTTCGCTTCATCCGTCACCGGCGGCACGTATCCCTTTTCGGACTCCCGGTAATCATGCAGAATCGCCCAGCCCTCCGGGGTCTTTTTCGCGTGGGCCGGCAGGCCGTGAAGCACCACATTTACGCTGACGATGGCGCACTCCAGCATGGACAGATCCGGCTCCCGGGTGGTCAGCCGCTGCATCTGCAGCCCCGGCCACCGGAGGATATGCGCCAGACGGCTGTCGCTGTGGGCCAGCCCCATCAGCACCTCATAGCTGACGCCCGCCACGATGGGCAGCATGGCCAGATGGAACAGCACCCGCAGGAAATAGTTGTTGATGGGCAGCAGCACGTTCAGCACCAGAAACAGCAGAATGCTGATGGTAAATACGATCAGCAGGAACGCCGTGCCGCACCGGGGATGCAGCCGGGAGAAGGTGGCCGCGTTCTCCGGAGTCAGCTCCAGGTCGGAATCATAGCAGTGCACCGACATGTGCTCCGCCCCGTGATACTGGAAGGTCCGCCTCACGTCCGGCACGAAGGCCACCGCGATCATATACCCCACCAGAATCAGAATCTTCACCAGACCGCCGATCAGCGTATACCCCAGGGGCCCCATGCCGGCGGATTTCAGCAGGCTTTCCACCCCCGCCGGAATCGCCATGAACAGGCCCAGGCTCAGCAGCACCGCCAGCACGATGGCCACGCCCATCACGATCTTGTCGACGCCCTTCCCCAGCTTCTTCGCCAGCCATTTTTCGAATTTCGTGGGCTCCTCGTCCAGAATGCCCAGCATCTGGGTGGAGGCCTCCAGCGTATTCATGCCGAAGTACAGCATGGTCCCCATGTTCACCACGCCGCGAATGAAGGGCTTTCCCATCCAGGGATGCTTATCCTTCGGCGCCGTAAAGGGCGTCCGGCAAGTCACCATGGTCCCGTCCGGCCGGCGCACCGTCACCGCGGTGGCGTTGCCGGAGCGCATCATGACGCCCTCCATGACCGCCTGTCCGCCCATATCTCTTACCTGGCAGGATGCTCCCGCCGCGATCTTCTTGTCATTCATGCTCTATTCCCTCTTTCCGGGATGATCCGCAACCATCCCAAATTCTCTATTTCGACGCGGAAGGCATGATTCCTGCAATAAAAAACCTCTGCTTCCGAAGAAGCAGAGGAAAAAGGATTCCAGGTCAGATGCCCAGCAGATCGCTGTATACCTTCAGAGCCCCGTCCGTCTCATGGGCAAGCACCCGCTTCGCCAGCACCTTGCCCAGCTGGACCCCCTCCTGGTCAAAGCTGTTCAGGTTCCACAGGAAGCCCTGGAACATGACCTTGTTTTCGAAGTGGGCCAGCAGCGCGCCCAGGGATTCGGGGGTCAGCTGATCCCCGATGATGATGCTGCTGGGCCGGTTTCCCTCAAAATGCTTGTTCCGGTTCTCGTCGTCCTTGCCGCAGGCAAAGGCCATGATCTGCGCCGCCACGTTGGCCCCCAGCTTCTGCTGGCTGGTGCTTCCCTGAATCTCCACGTCCATGCCCGCCTGATTCTGCCGGAAGCCGATGAACTGCAGCGGAACGATATCCGTTCCCTGATGCAGCAGCTGATAGAAGCTGTGCTGCCCGTTGGTGCCCGGCTCGCCGAAGATCACTGGCCCGGTCACATAGTCCACTTTCTCCCCGAAGCGGTTCACGCTCTTGCCGTTGGATTCCATGTCCGCCTGCTGCAGATGGGCGGTGAACC
>CAZMFY010000121.1:0-7341 GCA_964565635.1 uncultured Oscillospiraceae bacterium | reverse complement strand
AAGCACCGAAGAATTGCAGGAAGGTGGCAGCGTTATCAAAGCGACCGGAATTGAGGGGGATCTGGGATCCTTCAAGATCCAGAAGGAAGAATCCTCCTCCGCCGGCGTCCGCCGCATCAAGGCCACGATTCAGCCGAAGGAAGCGTAAGCGAGGAGAAAAGCCATGCGTATCGATCCGGATCATGAGTTTCGCGCACTGCGTGAAACACAGGTTTCCTCGCAGCTGGTCTTTGACGGATCCATCCTCCACGTGCGGAAGGACGACGTAACCCTTCCCAACGGCCGGCCCGCCTTTCGGGAAGTGATCCGCCATATCGGAGCGGTCTGCGTGATCCCCGTGACGGAGGATAATCAGGTAATCGTGGAGCGGCAGTACCGCTATCCCATCGACCGGGTGATTACGGAGATCCCCGCCGGCAAGCTGGACGCGCCGGAGGAGGATCGGCTCTCCGCCATTCAGCGGGAGCTGTGGGAGGAAACGGGCTATACCGCGGAGGAGTGGATCTCCCTGGGAGATTTTCATCCCGCCCCGGCGTACAGCGACGAGTACATCAGCATGTACATGGCCCGGAAGCTGAAAAAGGGCGACCGCCATCTGGACGAGGATGAGTTTCTGGACGTGTTCACCGTTCCCCTGGAGGAGCTGGTGGAGGACGTGATGGCGGGCAGGATCTCCGACGCCAAAACCCAGACGGCGGTGCTGAAAGCCGCAAGATATCTGGGCTTATAAATGCGCCGGCAGCGGCGCTGCGACCGGAGAATCAAGCGCGCGGAGACTGGCGCCGAAAGGGGGCCATGAAAGCCGCGCGCCTTCCGGAATCATCATGCATATGAAAAATCAGAAAATCGGCCTTCGGGCCGATTTTCTGGCGTTCAGAAACAATTTACCGTGATAAAGGAGCAAAGAAAATGGGCATTGTTCCAAAGGACCTTAACCGCCGGGAGCTGCTGGATGCCTACGGTCAGATTCTGCTGGGCAGCCTGATCGGCGCCGCGGCCTATCCCACCTTTCTGGTACCAAACAGCATTGCCCCGGGTGGGCTGACCGGCGTGGCCACGATCCTCAACCATCTGTTCAGGCTGCCGGTCGGCACCGTCTCCCTGGCGCTGAACGTGCCGCTGTTTATCATCGGGTATCGGGCCATGGGCAAGATTTTCGCCTTCCGGAGCCTGGTCGCGACGCTTCTTTTCTCTGTTTTCATCGACATTCTTCCCCTGCCGGTGGTATCCACGGATCCGCTGCTGGGCACCCTCTTCGGCGGGGTGCTGCTGGGCATCGGCCTGGGACTGATCCTCCGGGGCGGAGCCACCACCGGGGGCACGGATATGGTGGCCCGGATGGTGCATCGCCGGTTTCCCTTTATCTCGGTAGGGGCTTTCCTTTTTGCGCTGGACTTTGTGGTTGTGGTGGCGGCCGGGCTGCTGATGGGCAGCGCGGAAGCACTGTACGCCCTAATTAACATCTTCATCACCGCCCGGGTGATCGACCTGGTGATGGTGGGCTTCGGGGGCAATAAGGCCTGCTTTATCATGACCGGGGCCTGGCATCCTGTTTCCGATCGGATCATGAACGAGGTAGGCCGGGGCGCCACCTGGCTGACGGCCCGGGGCGCCTACTCCGGGGAGGAACGGCCGGTGGTGCTGTGCGTGGCCTCCCGGCAGGAGATCACCGCCATCAAGCGCATCGTCCGGGAGGAGGATGAGAAGGCCTTCATGTTCATTACCGAGGCCCACGAAGCGCTGGGCGAAGGCTTCTCCCGGCTGGACGCGGAGGATTAGGACAGGGAAACGGAATCCAGAGCGGTATATACGGCAAACAGAAAAGCCGTCGGTCCGAAGAAAAACGGATCGGCGGCTTTTCGATTTTCCGGACGGCACATCGCCTGAAGCAGGCGCGGGCCCGCAGGACTTTCGGGGGTTATTCAAACTGAGCGGCATAGAGCTGGTGATAGAACCCCTTCCGGTCCATGAGCTGACGGTGCGTGCCCTGCTCCACCACATCTCCGTCCCGGAGCACCAGAATCTGGTCCGCGTTTTCGATGGTGGAAAGCCGGTGGGCGATGACGAAGCAGGTTTTGTTGTTCATCAGCTCCCGCATGGCCTTCTGGATTTCCCGCTCCGTGGCGGTATCCACGTTGGAGGTGGCTTCATCCAGAATCAGCATGGGCGCGTCATAGAGCATGGCCCGGGCGATGGTCAGCAGCTGCTTCTGGCCCTTGGAGATGTTGCCGCCGTCCTCGCTGATGACCGTGTCGTAGCCCTGGGGCAGGCGCATGATGAAGGGATGGATGCGGGCGGCTTTCGCCGCGGCCACCACTTCCTCCATGGTGGCGTTTTCCTTTCCATAAGCGATGTTATCGAAGATGGTGCCGTTGAAGACCCAGGTATCCTGCAGCACCATGGCATAGGCGCTTCGGACGGAGTGGCGGGCGGCCGCCTGAATATCCTGTCCGTCGATGCGGATGACGCCGCGGTCCGGATCGTAGAAGCGCATCAGCAGATTGATGATGGTGGTTTTTCCCGCGCCGGTGGGGCCAACGATGGCGATCAGCTTTCCGGCGGGGGCTTCCAGGCTCAGATCATGGAGAATGATCTTTTCCGGATCGTAGCCGAAGGCCACATGCTCCATGGATACGTCGCCCCGGACGTTTTCCAGGATCCGGGCGCCCGGTACATCCGCGGATTCCTCCTCCTCGTCCATCAGAGTGAACACGCGCTCCGCCGCGGCCAGGGCGGAGAAGAGCTCGTTAAAGATCTCCGCGATGGCGTTGATGGGACCGGCGAATTTCCGGCTGTAAAGCACGAAGGAGGAGATGCGGCCCAGATCGATCAGATTCCGAAGATACAGCACGCCTCCCAGCAGACCGATCAGGCTCAGGCTCATATTGTTAATGGAGGACATGGTGGGCCCCATGGCGACCCCGTAATATTCCGCGTCGGAGAAGGCGTCCGCTGCGTCCTGATTGATGGCGTTAAACCGTTCGTCCACCCGATTCTCATAGGCATAGGCCAGAATGGTCTTCTGACCGGAGAGCATTTCCTCCACGAAGCCGTTCATGACCCCGTAGGATTTGGAGCGCCGGGCGTAACGGGGCTGGGTCTTTTTCCGCATCCGCACGGTATACAGAATGGAGACGGGCACCGTGATCAGGGTAACGGCGGAGAGGGGAAGGGAGATGGAGATCATCATGAACAGGGAACCCACCACCGTGACGAGGCTGGAAAGGATCTGCACGATATCCGTGGCCATGCAGGTGGAGATGACGTCGATGTCATAACTGACCCGGGAGATGATGTCCCCGGCCTGATGCCGGTCGAAATACCCCACCGGCAGGCGCATCAGCTTGTCAAACACGTCCTGCCGCATGTGGCGGGCCACCCGGCGGCTGACCACCGTCATGCTCAGGCTGATGCCGAAGCCCAGCAGGGCGGAGCCCACATAGCACAGAAGCATCAGGGAGGCATAATGGGTGACGGCCTGGAAATTGACCTTTCCGGCGCCGGCGGCCGCCTCCCGGATGGCGGAGCCCGCCAGGCTGGGCCCCCACAGGTTCAGGAGATTGCTGACAAGGCTCAGGATCAGCACGCCCAGAATCACAAACTTCCAGGGCCCCAGGTAGTTCAGCAGGCGGCGGAGAGCACCCCGGGTGTCCTTCGGCTTTTTCATGACCGTATCTCGTCTTGCCATGTTACGCCACCTCCTCGCTCATCTGGGTCCGGTAGATATCCCGGTAAACCGGACAGGAGGCCAGCAGCTCTTCATGGGTGCCCCGGCCGATCAGCTTCCCTTCGTGGAGCACGAGAATCTCATCCATGGACAGAATGGAGGAAACCCGCTGGGCGATGACGACGGTGGTCGCCTCCCCATGATGCTCCCGGATCGCCCGGCGCAGCTCCGCGTCCGTCCGATAATCCAGGGCGGAGGAGGCGTCGTCCAGAATCAGAATCTCCGGATGGGCCGCCAGGGCCCGGGCGATCAGCAGCCGCTGCTTCTGGCCGCCGGAGAAATTGGCGCCGTGAATGGCGGCCTCATGGTCATAGGCATCCTCATAGCCTTCGATAAAGCCCCGGGCCATGGCGTCCTTGGCGGCCCGGCGGAGCATCTTCTCGGAAACCTCCCGGCCGAAGGTCACGTTCTCCCGGATCGTATCGGCGAAGATGACGTCATTCTGGAAGACGACGCCGAACTTCCGGTGCAGGTCGTCCCGGTGATAGGCCCGGACGTCCTTCCCATCCACGAACACATGCCCTTCCTGGGGATCATAGAAGCGCATCAGCAGGTTGATGATGCTGGTTTTGCCGCTGCCGGTGGCGCCGATGATGCCCAGGCTGCCGCCCTTTTTCACCCGGAAGGAGATCTCCCGCAGGCACTGCTGGCGCTCCTCGCCCAGGAACTGGCCGTGGCTTTCGCCGGAATCATCGGCGTCATAATTGAAGGTGACCCGGTCGAAGATCAGGGCGTCCTCCTCTGCGGCGTCGGCGGGCAGCGGCGCGGTTTCCGATTCGGGCAGGGGAGTCAGCTCCTCGGGCATATCCACCACCTCCGCGATGCGGTTGGCGGAGGCGTTGGCCTTGGACATCATCATGAAAATCCGGTTCAGCCCCATGACGCCCATGAGAATCATGTTGAAATAGGTCAGGAAGGCCAGGATCACGCCGGGGGCGGTGAGCCCGTCGTTCACCCGGCGGGCACCCAGCAGCACCACCAGGGTCAGCCCGGTGTTCAGAAAGAGGGTAACGATGGGCCCCGGCAGGCTCATGGTGACGGAGGCCTTAATCTCCTGGGAGGCCATGCGGGTATTCGCCTCCCCGTAGCGGCGTTCCTCGAAGGGCTCCTTGCTCAGGGCCTTGACTACCCGAATGCCGGTAATGTTCTCCCGCATGATGCGCACCAGGGTATCCATCCGGCGCTGCACCTCGTCGAAGAGGGGAATGCCCTTCCAGGAAACGAAGGTAACCAGCACGATCATGATGGGGGCCATGACGCAGAGAATCATGGCCAGACCGGTATCCATGGTCAGGGTGATGGCGATGCCTCCCAGCAGCATGATGGGCGCCCGGATGCCCATGGTCTGGATCATCCGGACGAAGCTCTGCACATTATAGGTATCGGAGGTCATCCTGGAGATCAGGGAGGGGAGTCCCACCTGATCCATCTGGCGTCCGGAGAGATTCAGCGCCGTGTGGAACAGATCCCGCCGGATCGCGAAGGTGCTGTCCCTGGCGACCCGGACGCTCATCCGGTTGGCGGTCACATTCAGAAAGCGGGTCACCAGCGTCAGCAGCAGCATGGCGCAGCCCCAGGCCGCCACCGGCCAGACGGTTTCCGCCGCGGGAACCACATGATCCAGCAGATGCTCCAGGACATAGGGAATCAGCAGCTCCGTGCCCGTGCCGGCCAGCTTGATCAGCATGACCGCCAGAATGAACCATTTGTACGGTCTGACATACTTCCAGATGAGCTTCATCTTTTCTTTCCTTTCGGCGATCCTCGCCGCCTTCCGAAGGCACGCAGGCCTTCCGCAACAAACACTCTACAAGGGCATCTTACGATATTTCCCGAAGGCTCGCAAGTGCAAAAACACAGAAAGTACCCGGGGAAGCCATGCAAAAAAAGAAACCCTGTTTCCAAAACAGAAACAGGGGAAAAAGAGTGCGGACTCCTGTAGCATGGGAGCCGTTACCCTGATGATGCGATCGTCGTTTCCGCATTGCCTGCGCGCGAAACGCTTGGCACTTGCGGACTCCTGTAGCATGGGAACTGTTACCCAAATCAGAGATTTGGACGGCTCCTCAGAATAATGCTTCCACGAAATCCTTCGCGCTGAAGGGCTGCAGGTCGTCGATGCCCTCACCCACGCCGATATACCAGACCGGCACCTCCAGCTCCTGGCGGATGGCCAGGGCGATGCCGCCCTTGGCGGTGCCGTCCAGCTTGGTCAGAATGATGCCGCCGATCTCCGCCACTTCCTTGAAGGCCCGGGCCTGCTGCAGCCCGTTCTGGCCTGTGGTGGCATCCAGCACCAGGATGCAGCGGACGTCCGCCTCGGGGTATTCCCGGTCGATGACCCGGCGCATCTTATTCAGCTCGTCCATCAGATTCTTCTTGTTATGAAGCCGTCCGGCGGTATCCACGATCAGCAGATCCGCCCCCTGGGCCTTGGCGCTCTGGATGGCGTCGAAGACCACCGCGGCGGGATCCGCCCCCTCCTCGTGCTTCACGATGGGCACCCGGGCCCGCTCCGCCCACACGGTCAGCTGCTCCGCCGCCGCGGCCCGGAAGGTATCCCCGGCGCAAAGCATGACCCGCCGGCCGATGGACTGAAAGCGAAGCGCCAGCTTGCCGATGGTGGTGGTTTTCCCAACGCCGTTGACGCCGACCATCAGCATCACCATGGGCCACTTCAGCGGTGGGCGGGGGATGTCCATCTGCTCCACCATGATCTGCTTCAGGATCTCCCTGGCGCTGGCTGCGTCCTTGATCTTCTGTTTCTGCACCCGGGCCCGGAGCTCGTCGATGATGACCGTGGTGGCTTTCAGCCCGCAGTCCGCCATCACCAGGATGTCCTCCAGCTCCTCGTAGAAATCCTCATCAACCTTTCGGTTATCCCGGACCATTACATCGACCTTTTCGGTCATATTTCCCCGGGTTTTGCTCAGGCCTTCCCGCAGCCGGGCAAACAGGCCTTTCTTCTTTGTTTCGCTCATCCGATCCAACCCCCGTTCTTCGGTTGTTTTCCGCCGGCCATGATACCACATTTTCCCCTTCCTTTCAATCCGCAAAACAGCGTAAAGCCCTTGACAAACGGCCTGCTGACTTTTAAGATGTTTGTGTTTTATATGGAAGGGATTTGAATCCCGAAAGACTGAGGGAGGAATGTACCATGGCGGAACTGACGATGGATAAGCTGGTGGCGCTCTGCAAGGGCAGGGGCTTTATTTTCGCCGGATCGGAAATCTACGGCGGTCTGGCCAACACCTGGGATTACGGTCCCCTGGGCGTGGAGCTGAAGAACAATATCAAAAAGGCCTGGTGGCAGAAGTTTGTCCAGGAGAATAAGTATAACACCGGGCTGGATTCCGCCATCCTGATGAACCGGGAGGTCTGGGTGGCCAGCGGCCACGTGGGCGGCTTCAACGATCCGCTGATGGACTGCCGGGCCTGCAAGGCGCGGTTCAGGGCGGACAAGCTGATCGAGGACTTTACCAAGGGTGAGGAGACCGGCGACGGCTGGACGAACGAGGAGCTGGAAACCTACATTCAGGAGCATGACATCGTCTGCCCCGTCTGCGGAAAGAAGGAGTTCCCCGGCTGCCGCAACTGCCAAGTGTGGTGCAAGA